>DIKL01000065.1:46500-50755 GCA_002424545.1 Syntrophaceae bacterium UBA5619 | reverse complement strand
GGATTCGCCGACGGCCGCGGCCTGGCGGCGGCGCTGGCCCTGGGGGCGGAGGGGATCGCGATGGGGACCCGCTTCATGACGACGAAGGAGAGTCCGCTTCACGCGAACTTCAAGCGTCTCTCGATCGAAAAAGGGGTGGAGGACACGATCGCCTCGACCCGATTCGACGGGATCCCGTGCCGGGTTCTGAAAACCGGGACGGCGGAGAAGGCCGAGCGGCGCGGGCTGGATCTCATCGCGGCCTTCTTCAACTCCCGGGAGATCGCCGCCCAGCTCCATGTCCCCTATCTGAAGCTTTTCGTCGGCGTGCTGGCCTCGGGCTGGAAGAACGCCCGGCAACTCGCCTTCATGGCCAACGGCTTCAAGGCCTTCCGTCTGGCGACCGAAGAGGGCGACCTCGAGAAGGGGATTCTTCCCGTGGGGCAGGTGACGGGCCTTCTCCACGACGAGCCGACGGTGAAAGAGGCGATCGAGCGGATCGTTGCCGATGCGAAGCGGGTGCGGGAAAAGCTGGACGGGCAACTCGTCTGAGGCGGAACCGCCGGGATCGCATGGTTGCGAAAAGCAGCCGGCAGGGCTTGCGGGAAGGGGATGTCCGGGGGAGCCGGCGGTGGATCATGTCCGGAGCGAAGGCCGAAGGGTATTCGTAAAGAGGTTTGCTGCGAGGGAGAGAACCCCGTGAAGAAAAAAATGGGCTATGCCTTCTTCTTCCTGACCGTCATTACTTTGTTGCTCCCGATCGCCGTGGCGGCGAAACAGGAGGTGATCACCCTAACCAGCCGGCAAGATGTTCTGGGCGGCGTGAACATTGTGTTGTCCTTCCTGCTGGATGTGCCTGAGGGGCAGGTTCCGGACGCCGTATTGCTCGTCATTCCCGGAGGCAACGGATTGATCAATCTCAAGACCCGGGACGGGAAAATCAGGCATGATCTTCAGTCCAATCTGTTTGTCCGCAACACGAAGCCGTTTCATGACCGTCGGATAGGGTTGGCGGTGCCCGACGTTCCCTCGGACCGGAGCAAAGGCGTAAACGCGACGTTCCGGAAGGGTCGTGAGCATGCCTATGATCTCCGGGCGGTGCTGAAGGATCTGAAAACCCGCTATCCCCAAAGCAAGATCTTTTTTGCGTCCAGCGGCGGAGGCGGCATATCCGCCCTGTTTGCCGCCGGACTTAGCGGCGGGGATTTGGACGGCATCATTTTGGCGGGCGCGGACACCAGCCAGTTGCACGCCTATGACCATTCCGCCGTGAAGACGCGTGTTCTGATGCTGCATCACCGGATGGACAGTTGCGAGAGCGCTCCGGTGATCGAGGCGAAGGAAATCGCCGACCGATATTCCTTTACGTTGATTCCGTTTTCCGGGGGCGCCGATGGTCCGGACGGCGATCCATGCGGATTTCGGACCAGGCATGGCTTTTTCGGCCTCGATGAAAAAGCGGTCGCAACGATCGGCGACTGGATGGCCGGGCTGAACGTTGCCGCGCCCGCTCCCGGAGAAGAAAAAGCATTTCTGAATGAACGGGTGGTCATGATCCCCGCGCGGGGTTTCTGGGGAGAAGTTCTGCTTCAAACAACCGTCTATCAGCCGGACGGCCCCGGGCCGTTTCCTCTGACGATCATCAGTCACGGCGTACCCTTCGAAAAGGTTCTGGAATCGGAAGTTCAGGCGCGGCGACGGTTTTGTTTGCAGAGCGGGGAATTCGTGAAGCGTGGTTTTACCGTTGCCGTGCCGATGCGGCGCGGTTACGGCAAATCGGGGGGCCAGAAAAACGTCTCAACCGTGAATATCGCCGCGTTCGGTCTGGAAGACGCCAAAGACATCCAGGCCACGATCGATTTCATGAGCAAGGAGCCCTATGTGGACGGCAAACGGATCGTTCTCGTCGGACAGTCCGGCGGCGGATTGGCATCGCTGGCCTATGGGAGCCTCGGCAATCCGGATGTGAAGGGGATCGTCAATTTTGCCGGCGGTCTCAGAACAAACAGGGCCATGTGGGAGATGGATATGGCCCAGGCCTTCGGCAACTATGCAAGAACGACAAAAATCCCTTCCCTATGGTTTTACACGGAAAATGACAGCTATTTCTCGCCGTCCACGGCCCGGGCGGCCTATGATCAGTATCAGGCGGCTGGCGGCCGGGCCAGACTCCTCGCCCTTCCCCCCTTCAAAAGGGATGGCCATAGCCTTTTTCATGACTTTTCGGGAAGATCGATCTGGGTCGGAGAGGTCGACAAATTCCTGTCGCAGATCGGTTTTGAGACAAAGATTGAAAAGTAGATGCCGTCAATGTTTGTTGAATGTCATATTCCCTCCGATTCCCCCTGCATGGTACTGAATCGTGAATACGGAATGGCTGGTTGTAACCGGATGCCTGCATCGATGATGCCGCCCGGCGCCATGAGGTTCCGCGCCTGTAGACGCGCCTGCCTCTGGGCCTTGCTCTTCCTGCTGGTCCACCCCGCCTTTTCCTGGGCAAGCGCGACCTTCATCCCCCCCATCCCCGCGAATGTCGGTGAAGTCGAGATCTATTTTCTGACACGCGGGGCCGGCGCCGACGTCTATACGAAATACGGCCACACGATGATCCGCGTTGTCGACCCCTCCAACCGTCTGGACATCTCCTACAACTGGGGGGCATTCGATTTCGACACGCCCGGTTTCACGCTGAAGTTCCTGCGCGGCCTCCTGCCCTACTATCTCGATATTACAAACACCAGCGTCCAGGTCGAGGTTTCCGATATCGAACAGCGGTGGCTCGTGCAGGAGAAGCTCAATCTGACGGACAAACAGAAGGCGGCCCTCCTTGGGGAGCTGAACCGCGCGGCCCAGCCGGACCGGCGCCATTACCGCTATCTCTTTTTTACCGACAACTGTTCGACCAGGCCCCGCGACTTCATTGACCGGGTCCTTGGCGGGAAGATTGCCGCACACTTCGAGGGGGAGGAGAGCGGCGCCACCTTCCGGGACAAGGTCATGAAGCACAACGCCTCGGCGCCGCTCCTGGCGATGGGCCAGGACGTGTTCCTCAATCGCGAGGTCGACCGCGGCATCTCGCAGTGGGAGGAGATGTTCGTCCCCTTGAAGCTGCGGGAATATCTGCTCACGATGCCCGCATATGACGACGACGGCCGGCCGCGGCCGGGTGAAAAGCTTCTTTCCGGCACGACGATCCTGGCCTCCCATCCGGAGCCGGTGAATTCGCCCGTAAACGGCTATGTGATCCTGGGGCTGCTCCTGGGGATTCCGGCGCTGCTGGGCCTGGCCCTGCATCTGAAGACCCCGTTCCGGAAAGCGGGCGTCCGGATTTTCGGCCTGGTTTTGGCCGCTTGGGGAGCGACCTCCGGGGTATTTGGCCTGTATCTGGTGCTGGCTTGGGCCTTTTCCGATCACACGGTGGTGTACCACAACGCCAATCTGTGGCTTTTCTGGCCCATCGACTGGTATTTCCTGATTCCGGGAGGGGTGTTTCTCTGGAAGGGGGCCGCGCCCCGCAAGGAAGGCCTGTTGTCGAAATCGACCGCATGGCTCGTGCTCGGCCATCTTGCCGCTTTGGGGATCTATGGCGTTCTGGCGATCGGCGGCTTCTTCACGCAATCCGTGCTGCGGGCGCTGATCTATTTCGGCCCACTGGCGCTACTCCTGTACGTTCCGGCCCTCTACCTGACAGGGTTCACCACCCCTTGGTCCACATCTCGTCGTCCTCGTAGACCTTCTCGTCGTTCTGCGCCGCCTCCTCGGCGTCCGCCTCGATCATCCGGCCCGGATTCGGGTCTTTGAGAAGCTCACGGTAGTATTCGTGCTGGATCAGCAGGTTCATGACGTCGTTCGTGCCGGTCCAGATCTGGATCAGGCGGGTGTCGCGGATCATCTTCTCGATCGGGAAGACGTTCGTGTAACCGATGCCGCCGACGATCTGCATCGCGAGGTTGCAGACGTTCCAGGCCGTATCCGTGGCGAACTTCTTCGCCTCGCTGACGATCCGCCTTGCGGTCGGTAGCCCCGCATCGACGCTCTTCCCGGCGGCCAGCGTCAGCGCCCGGGCCGCGTCGAGCTGGGTGATCGCGTCGGCCACCTTGAAGCTGACCCCTTCAAAAGTCCGGATCTTCTGGCCGAAGGCCTTCCGCCGGTCGGAGTAGCGGACGGCCACCTCCAGCGCGGCGCGGGCCATCCCGAGCGAACCGCCGGCCGAGGTGAGGCGCTCCGGGACCATCATCGTATCGAAGATCGACGCCCCCTGGTTGAGGCCGCCGAT
>DIKL01000065.1:0-46459 GCA_002424545.1 Syntrophaceae bacterium UBA5619 | reverse complement strand
CCGTTCCGCCGCCCCTTGTCCCGAGAAGCTTGTAGAGGTACTTCACCTCGACGCCGGGCCGGTTTTTTTCGATCAGGATCAGGCTGATCCGCTCGCGGGGTTTGCCCGCCGGGTCGGTGTTGCAGTAGACGATGAAAAAGTCCGCGCCGTCGGCGGCGACGACGAACCGTTTCTGGCCCTTCACGGTAAACCAGCCGTCCTTCAGCGCGGCGCGGGTCGTCGCGCCGAAGAAATCCGACCCGCCGCGCGGCTCGGTCAGCGCTTCGGCGGAGATCAGGTCTCCCCGGAGCAGCGGTTTCAGGAATTTCTCCTTCTGCTCCTCCGTTCCGAAGGAGTGAAGCGCCTGGCCGACGATCGAGGGCATCGAGAACGCGCAGCCCAACGCCGTTCCGAGGACGCCGATCTCCTCGAGGGCCGCGATTTCGGAGCTCCAGGGCAAGCCGCGGCCGCCGAACCTTTTATCGAAGCGCAGACCGAGGAGATTGCGGTCGCCGAGCGCCTTGACGAACTCGCGGGGATAGGTGATCTCGTCCCGGTCCATCTTCCGGATCAGATCGGAGGAGACCTCCTGTTTGACGAAGGCGCGGACCTCCTCCTTCAGTGCAATCTCTTCCGAGGTCAACAGAATGTCCTGCAGCATGGCAATCCCTCCTTGAATGAACGAAAAGGCGCGTACCCGCCAAATGCAATTTCGGTATCATTGAACGCAACGGGTGTTCGAGAACCGTGTGGTGGAACGGTTGTTTTCGCCCTATTTAGACCGCGACCGTCGGCGCAGACAGAAGGCCCTTCATCTTTCCGATCGTTGCCGCGTAGTCGCCGCTGCCGAAGACCGCGGAGCCCGCGACAAGGACATCCGCGCCGGCATCGGCGATGGAGCGGATGTTCTTCAGGTGGACGCCCCCATCCACCTCCAGCAGGGCCTCCGGGGCGATCCTTTCGATCATCCGTCTGGCTGCCGCGATCTTTGGGATCATGCCCCCGATGAACTTCTGTCCGCCGAAACCGGGGTTAACCGTCATGACGAGCAGCAGATCGATGTCGGGGAGAATCGGTTCCACCAGCGCGAGCGGCGTCGCCGGGTTGAGGGAAACCCCGGCCCGGAGTCCTTTTTCACGGATCATCGCCACCGTCCGATGGAGATGGGTCGCGGCTTCTACGTGAACGGTGAGGGTATTGGCCCCGGCCCCGGCGAAGTCGTCGATGAACCGTTCGGGGTTTTCAATCATCAGATGGACGTCGAAGGGGAGGCGCGTCGTCTTCCGGATCGAAGCGACGAGCCCCGCCCCGATCGTGATATTGGGGACGAAACGGCCGTCCATGACATCGATGTGGATCCAGTCCGCCCCCGCGGCCTCGACGGCCTTGATCTCTTCGCCGAGCCGGCTGAAGTCCGCCGACAAAATGGAAGATGCGATCTTGTTCATAATCGGTCCTGTACCGTCTTCTAGGAAAGCGGGTCGTTTCTGCCAGGGTCCTGTAAACCCGCCGAGGCCGCCGTTGAAAAGAGGAATGGCGGAAATCACATTTTTTCGTACACCATTGGCGGGATTGTGTCAACGCTCGGTGCTTCCCTTTTTTATGCAACATGCTGATGTCGCCTTCCGGATCGGGCATTGGACAGGCCATGTCCTGCTGGTTCTTGGTCCCCTCCCAGGCTGTCCGTAATAATATTTTTGGAAAAAAATAAAATAAACAATATGTTGCCTGGCAGCTCCAAATATTTTTCAAAAAAAGCTTGATTAATAGTTTTTATTGTTATAACCATATAACAAACATACACGGAATTCGCTTTTCATTTTTTTCCATCGCTCTCCTCAAGAACCATGAACGACTCTGCTTGTGGCCCCGGCCTTCATCGATGATGAGCTTGGTTGCAATGATTCGACATGTCCAAACAAATGCGAACCTCCCAAAAGTCACTTTTTGTTATGAGTGGATCCCCGCTTCTGCAACGTCAATGCGTAACCGCTGCACCCTATACTGTTCAGTCACTGGATGTACCCGTAGTTTCTACGTGTTCCTTGAAAGAGACTGTTCGTTGCGTATGGCCATCAATCAGGGGAAGCGGCCGGGTGATCCGGCCGTCTCTTGGCGGCCCCTCTTGATGACCTTCGCAGCCTAATTTATCTTAAGGAGGTATCCCATGCGGAGTTATGATCTGGTGATCCAGGGCGGAAAGGTGGTGATCCCGGGCGCCGGCGTAAAAAGGGCCGACATCGGAATCCGGGGGGGGAAGATTGCAGCCATTGCTTCTGAACTTCCGAAACAGACAGCCAAGCAGGTGATCGACGCCACCGGCAAGCATGTCTTCCCGGGTGCCGTGGATTCGCATTTCCATATCGGCATCTACCGGCCGTTTCAGGAAGACGCCACCAGCGAGTCGGCGTCGGCGGCCTCTGGCGGCGTCACGACGATCCTGACCTATTTTCGCACGGGCAAAAATTACCTCAACCAGATGGGACCCTACCGGAAGATCTTTCCGCTGCTCAAGGGCATGTCGAAGAAGGCGTTCCATGTCGACTACGGCTATCATCTGGCCCTCTTCACAGAGGAGCACATCGGCGAGATCGAATGGCTTGTCCGTGAATGCGGCGTATCGACGTTCAAATACTACATGTTCTACAAGCTCCTCAATCTTGCCGGTTCCTCCCCTGAGGCCACCAATTACCTGATGATCGACAATCCCATCGACCTGGGTTTCCTTTACAAGTTCATGAAGGAAGTCGGGCGCGTGAATCATCTCTACAAGCAACATGGCACCATCGCGCTCTCCATCCATTGCGAAAACCCGGAGATCATTCAGGCCGCCAATGAGGAGGTCAAGAAACACCCGAGTCGCAATCCGCTCAAGGACTATTCCGACGCTCGGCCCCCCTGGGAGGAGGAGCTGGCCATCAATGAGGTGGGGGTGATGGCGAAAAACACCAACTGCCCCGTCAACCTCCTGCATCTGAGCAGCCGCAAGGCCGTCGAGGCGGGCCGGGATGTCGTGGACCGTTATCCGGAGCAGAGCTTCCTGCTGGAAGGGACCCTGCACCACCTATCCCTTTCCTATGAAATGGGGCTGGACCGGATGGCAAAGGTCAATCCTCCCCTGAGAAGCAAGGAAGATGTCGCTTATCTGTGGGATGCGGTCCTCGCGGGAACCATCAAGACGGTGGTGAGCGATCACGCCTGTATCACCAAGGCGCTCAAGAAGGGGGACCTCTGGACTTCGCTGCCCGGTTTCGGAGGCACGGCCCTGATGTTCCCCATTCTCATCACGGAAGGCTATCACAAGCGAGGGCTTTCCCTGGAGAGGATCGCCGAGCTTTGCGCGGCCAACCCGGCCCGCGCCCACAATCTCTATCCGAAGAAGGGTGCCGTCATGGTGGGAAGCGATGCGGACTTCGCCATCGTCGATGTGGCCAAAGAACGGAAAGTCGAACTCAAGAAGCTGCACACGGCGCAGGATTTCAATCCCGAAGAGGGGATGAAGCTGAAGGGCTGGCCGGAGTGCACGATCCTCCGCGGCAAGGTCATTTACGAGAAGGGAAAGGTTGTCGGCGAACCGGGTGATGGAGAGTATCTGATGCGTCCCCTGGCCCTCCATGAAAAGCAGGGATGACCCCTCGTTCTGCTTTTCAGCGGATCGACTGGCGGCTGTCGAAGGCGTCCGCCGGTCGATCCGGCAGCACAGGCGGTTTTTATCGGTACCACTGCCTCTGTGGGGTTTCAAGGCGGATCGGTTTTTTTCAGGCAAGGCGTGCTTCGGGAAGGCGTGACCCGGAAGAATAGATAGTCACCCGGAGGGTGTGGAAGAGATGCTCCAAGAAAATGGTGTTCCCCTGTACTACCAGATTGAAACGATTCTGAGGCAGCGGATTTCGTCGGGCGCGCTGAAAGCGGGCATGCCGTTTTCCAACGAGGAGGCCCTGCAGAAAGAATTCGGCGTGAGCCGGATCACCGTCCGCCATTCCCTCGCCTCCCTGGAGAAGGAAGGGATTATTGCCCGCAAACGGGGCAAGGGGACGTTTGTTTCCCCGAAAATTCCGCCGCTGGAGGCTGAAAAACTGACGGGCTCCATGGAAAACCTCCTGCGTATGGGGGTCAATTCCAGTGTGAAACTTCTGGAGTTGGGCATGATAGATCCGCCGCCCATCGTCCTGGAGAATCTCGGGATCGCGGAGGGGACGCAGGTGCTGCGCGTCCGGAAGGTGAGGGTCCTGGACGGCAGCCCTTTTTCTTACGTCATCAACTATTTCCCCGAGGAGATCGGCCTGAAGCTTTCCCGGGCAGAACTGGAAAGGAAATCCTCGCTCTCCGAGATTCTCGAAAAAAGCCTGGGAATCTATCTGGAGGAGGCGGTCCAGACCGTCTCGGCCGCCATCGCCGACGCCGAGGAGGCGGCACTGCTCTCCGTCAGGTTCGGCGACCCGCTGTTGAAGGTGCAGAGGACCGTCTTCGATAACAAGAAAAAACCCATCGAGCACGTCACCGTCCTCTATCGGGCGGACAGGTACTCCCTTACCGTCCGCCTGAAAAGGAGGCGTTTAAAAAACTCGGCCCACTGGGACGCAGGAGAGGGAACGTCACGGTAAAGGGCATCTGCCGCGGGATGCCTTTCCTTGCGGATAGGGTTTTCCCGGCGGACGATCGACCGGTCATGAGGAGGAAGATATCATGAGCGTAGCACTTCAATTGGCAAAGGCCGTACGCAGCAACGCCTATCGCGACATCCCGAAGGCAGTGGTACAGCAGACCCAGCGGATCCTTCTCGATACGCTGGGGTGCGCCTTGGGGGGATATGGAAGCGAGGCCGGCCGCATCATCCAGGAATACGTTCGCGAGTCACGCCATCCGAAGGAGGCCACGGTGTTCGGCAGCGGGTTGAAAACGTCCTGCCTCAACGCCGTATTGGCCAACGGTGCGATGGTCCGCTATCTCGATTACAATGACACGGCGTTCATCCTTCAGGGAGAGCTATACCGGACCGGTTACCACCCCAGCGAGATCATGCCGGCGGTTCTGGCCCTCGGCGAACGGTATCATCTGACCGGCAAGGAGATCATTTCGGCCATTGTTTTGGCCTATGATCTGTCCATCGCGTTTCTGGAAGGGGTGACCGGCCCAGGGATGGAAAAGCGCGGCTGGAACGGCGATACGCGCGGGGCCTATATCATGCCCCTGGTCATCGGCCGGATGCTGGGCATGACGGAGGCGCAGATGGAAAGTGCCGTCGGGATTGCCGGCAGCTGTCATGCCGTTTTCGGCATTCTCGACACGCCGGCGGAAGAATACACCATGACGAAGAACATCCGCTTTCCCATGATGTCCTATGCCGCCATCATGGCCGCCCAACTGGCGCAAAAGGGATTCACGGGCCCCGCGGGCATGGTGGAAGGCCACGACGGCTTCATCCAGTCCGTCATGGGCTGGGAGTACGACGTCAGCCGTCTTTTGGCCTTCAAAGGGAAATATGCGATCCGCGAGGCCTGCATCAAGTCGATCATCGCCGATTTTTCTTCCCACGGCCATCTGACCGCCACGCTGACCCTGGCGCGGCAATACGATCTCAAGCCTGCCGACATCGAGTCGATCCGGATTACGACGAGTAAGCGCTGCGCGGAGCACACGGGGGATCCCGTGAAAAAGTATCCCAAGAACAAGGAGACGGCGGATCACAGCTCCTACTATCTGACGGCGATCGCCCTTGTGGATCGACAGATCGGTCCCGACCAGTTCTCCAAGGAAAAATACGCATCCCCGATCGTCCGCACGCTGATCGACAAGGTGAAACTGGTCGGTGATCCGTCCCTCGACAAGGCACGGCCGGCGGGGATCTCGGAGATCACCACCAAGCAGGGAAAGGTCTACTGCCTGCGGGTGGATTATCCCCGGGGACATGCGCGCAACCCCATGACCGATGAGGAAGTAATCGCGAAATTCGAGAGCATGGCGTGCAAATATATGAACGTCCGGCAGATGAAGAAGGTGGTCGATACCGTTTTCAATTTGGAAAAGCTCGCTGATGCCGCGTTGTTGAACAAACTGATGGTCTGCCGCAGCCGTTGACGCCAAGGCGTCCCTTGGCGGCGATCGTCTTGGCACGATCTTTCGGAACACAGCGCTGAGCAGCCGCATTCTCCGCGGGAATGGGCTGTTTCAGGCAGGCGCCCGGAAGATCCGGACACCGTTTGGGATAGGGAGGAAATTATGGCAAGGCTTTACGAGTACCAGGGCAAAGAGGTCCTCAAAAAAATGGGCATTCCGGTACCTGCGGGAATCTGCGTGTCCACGGCCAAGGAGGCCGGGAAGGCCGCCCGCAAGATCGGCAAGGGCACCGTTATCAAGGCGCAGGTCTGGGCCACCGGCCGATTCAAGGCGGGCGGGATCAAGTTTGCCGAGGGGCCTCAGGAGGCGACGAAGGCCGCCGCTGCGCTGCTCGGCAGCGAGATCAAGGGGCTGAAGGTCGAGAAGGTCCTCGTGGAGGAGCAGCTCGAAGTGGCCCGGGAACTTTACGTGGGGGTGATCGTCAGCAACTCCCACAAGATCCGGGGCCCGATCCTCATCTTCAGCAGCGAAGGCGGTTCCTCCATCGAGGAGGTGCAAAAGCGGAATCCGGATCGGATCGGCACTCTGAACGTCGACTACCTCAAGGGAGTGACCGTCGCGGATGCAAAAAAGCTGCTGTCCAAGGTCGTTTTCCAGGGCAAGAAGCCCACGGCCGCCCTGCTGGATGAACTGGCCAGGACGGTCTGCACCGTTTACCAGTCCTTCGTACAGTATGACGCCCGCAGCATCGAGGTCAACCCGCTGATCGTGACCAAGGACAACCGGGTGCTCGCGGCGGATTGCCACTGCACCATTGATGACAACTCCGTCTACCGTCATCCCGAGTTCGAGATCCTGGTGGCCCGCGACATGGACCGGCCGCCCACGGAACTGGAGAAGAAGGCCTGGCTTTCCATCGAGGAAGGGGATTACCGCGGGACCGGCTATTTCTCCCAGATGGTGACCCAGTATCCGGGCGATGGGTGGCTCGGATTCCACGGCATCGGCGGGGGAGGGGCCATGCTGGGGGCCAGCGCCTTTGTGACCCGGGGGTTCAAGATCGCCAACTATGCCGATACCAGCGGCGATCCCGCCGCCAGCAAGATCTATCTCGTCATCAAGTACATCCTCTCTCTGCCCATCGATGGCTATGTTCTGATGGGCGCGACCCTGGCCAACCAGGAGCAGTGGCACCACGCCCATGCCCTGGTGAAGATCTTCAGGGAATTTGCCAAGGTCAAGCCCGGGTTTCCCGTCATCATGCTGGTGGCCGGAAACAAGGAAGCCGAATCCCACGAGATCATCAAGAAAGGGTTCAAGGATCTGCCCCTGCGCTGGGAACTCTATGGCCGGGAGTACATCTATAAAACCGATTTCATGGGGGACCGGGTGATGGCATTGGTCAAGGAATACCAGAACGAAAGAAAAGCGGGGAGACGCATATGAAAACAAAGAGCGCCAAAGTGCTGGAATTCAATAGCCGCAAACTGCAGATCAAAATCGACTACCGTCGCTGTCTGCCCGCGGTCGGGAACGACTCCAATCCGTCCTGCGGGTTTGCCTGCGTCAAGGCCTGTCGCCTCTATGGCCGGAATATCCTGAAGATCGAAGGAAACAAACCGGTCCTTGCCGTGACAGGTCAGGAGGAACTCAACCGTCTGGACAACGAGTGTCTGAGTTGCGAGTACCACTGTCAGGCGATGGGTCCCGGGTGCATCGACATCGTGGTGAAGGAGAGCTGAAGAGGTTTCAGCAGCCTCGTTCAGGCATGCTTCCCCTACAGGGCCGAAAAGGTGCGGGGATCGCTCCGCAGCGGTCGAAACGAAGGGGATAAAAGGAGAGAGTGATGGCCATACTGATTGATGGAAATACCAGGATGCTGATTCAGGGGATCACCGGCCGTTTCGGGCAGGGGGTGACCAGGAGGATGATGGAGGTCGGGTCGCGCGTGGTGGTTGGCGTGACGCCCGGCAGGGGAGGGCAGTCGGTCTGGGGCGTCCCCGTTTACAATACGGTCAGGGAGGCGCTCGACGCCGTCGGCGAGGTCGATGCGGCGGTGACCATTGTCCCGGGCCCCGATGCCAAAGCGGCGGTGATCGAGGCCTTTGAGGCCAAGATCCAGACCGTTTTGATGCGCGTGGAGAGGGTCCCTCTCCACGACATCCTGGAGATCATCGCCCAGGCCAGAAAGCATGGCATCCGGCTGATCGGTCCCGGCTCCGCCGGCGTTGTCAGCCCCGGAAAGGCCTCCTTGGGAGGACTGGGCGGATTCATGGGTTCTTCGGATCTGCCCCGGATCGCCTTCAAGCCGGGACGAATCGGCGTCATCTCCCGCAGCGGCGGTCAGACGTCGACCCTGAGTTGGGCGGTCTGCAGCGCGGGATTGGGGATCAGCACCGCCATCCATGTGGGATCCGAACCGATTCTGGGAACGACCCTGTCCGAATTGCTGCCCCTGTTCCAGGCCGACGAAGAGACGGACGGCGTTGTCTACTTCGGCGAGATCGGCACCGTCGCCGAGGAAGAGGCGACCGAGGTGATCAAGGCCGGTGGGTACAAGAAGCCCTTGGTGGCCTACATTGCCGGAAAGGGGCTGCCCGCGGGGCTCCGTTTCTCCCATGCCAGTGCGATTGTTGAGGGGGGCAAGGGATCAGCGGAGGGAAAGATAGCAGCCCTCAAGTCGGTCGGTGCGTATGTCGTGGACAGGCCGGAGGAGATCACCGCCGTTTGCCGGAAGGTCTTCGGTAAGTGATAGACTGTCTTTGCGAGCGATAAGGAGCTTGACGATGAAGATTTTGAGATCGATGCTTTATGTGCCTGCCAATAGCTGGCGGATGATCAATTCGGCGATGAGTGAAGGAACGGACGCCGTCATCCTGGACATCGAGGATGGCTGTCCGCTGGCCGAGAAGGAAACGGCCAGGGTCTTCGCGCGGGATTGCATCCCCGCGATGAAGGAGCACGGAATCGAGGCCTTCGTCCGGATCAACAGTCTGGATACGGGGTTGACCGCACTGGATATCAGCTACGTGGCCGTCAAGGGGCTGGACGGGGTCATGCTGGCCAAAACGGAATCCAAGGAGGACATTGCGGTCGTCGAGCGGCTGCTGAAAAAGGAGGAGCGGGCCAAGAAGCTGGCGCCCGGAAGCATCAGCATCATTGCCCTTCTGGAAACCCCCAAGGGAATCCTGAATGTCCAGGAGATCATTGCCGCCAGCCCCCGCGTGATTGCCGTCAGCTTCGGTGCCGGTGATTACTCACGGGAGATGGGGGCCGGTATGGGGGTCACCAAGATTTCTCCCGAAGCCTATTTCCCCATGGTGTTGACGGCCCGTTCGCTGATTGCCATGGCGGCCCGGGCGGCCGGGATTCAGGCGATCGACACCCCCTTCTTCGGCTTCGTCATCGATCTCGAGGGGCTGGCGAAAGAAGCGGAAAAGGTGAAGCTGATCGGCTTTTCCGGAAAACAATTGACCCATCCGAGCCATGTGGCTCCCGTCAATGCTGTGTTCTCGCCGCCCCCGGAGGATGTGGCGTTCGCCAAACGCCTGGCCGCGGCCTATGAAGCGGCAAAGGCCAAGGGGCTCGGCGCCACCACGATGGGCGGCAAGATGATCGACCTGGGCTCCTTCAAGCGAGCCCAATCGCTGCTCGCCCAGGCGAAGCTGATTGAGGCCAAGGAGAAGCTGATGGCCAAGGATTGACTTGGGACACCGGGGCTGCGGTCGGGGTTGGAACATGCCCTTGCCCTAAAGGACAAAAAACCATCGGGATAAAAAAAGGGGTGGTTATGGAGTCTCTGTCGTCCGTGTATGCCGAGTTTGTCACGGAATGCCGTTATGGGAATCTGGATGCAGAGGTGGTCCAGCAGGCAAAGAAACTGCTGCTGGACGGCCTCGGCGTCTCTCTGGCCGGTTATCAGCTCATGGAGTTTCCCCGCATCGTCGTCGATTACATGGCGGAGCTCGGCGGAAAAGAGGAAGCTACACTGATCGGCAAGAAGCGGCGGATCCCGGCGATCAACGCCCTCTTCGGCAATGCCTCGTGCGCCCATGCCCTCGATATGGATGACGGACACCGTTTCGGTGCGGTCCATCCGGGAACGGTGATCATCCCCTCCGCCCTGGCGGCCGCCGAGCTGGCGGGCGCCGATCCCAAGACCCTCATTGCGGGGATCGTGGCGGGTTATGAGGTGATGATCCGCCTGGGAATGGCGATCGTCCCTTCCAGTCTGACGCGGGGGTTTCATATCACCGGGATCACCGGTCCCCTGGGGGCGGCCGCGACGGTGGGAAAGATCATGGGCCTGAGCCGGGAAGAGATGGTGGGCGCCTTCGGCATCGCGGGGTTGCAGGGCGCCGGCCTGATCCGCACGAACCACGAGCCGGTGGGGGCCAAGGTGAAACCGATCAATCCCGCCCGGGCGGCGACGGCGGGCCTTTTGGCCTGTGTCTTTGCCCGACGCGGCGCGCGCGGCCCCCTCGAGATTTTTGAAGGCGAGGACGGTTACTTCAAGGCCTTTACCGACGAACTGAAGCCGGAATTTCTGACGGCGGATCTTGGTAAAAAATACGAAATCCTCAACACCTACGTGAAGCTCTATGCCGCCTGCCGCCATACCCACGCCCCGATCGACGCGGCGCTGATCCTCCTCAAACGCGGCGAGATCGCCGTGTCCGACATTTCCCGGATCATAGTGGAAACCTATCCCGCTGCCATCCGCCTGGCCGGCATTTCCCATGCGACGACCCCGACGGCGGGCCGGTTCAGCATCCCCTTTTCCATCGCCCTGGCCTTGATTAAAGGTGATGCGGGCGCCGCTCAGTATTCCGACGCGAATATCGGGGATGAAGAGATTCAAAAGCTGTCGGCGAAGGTGCAGGTGGGTGTCGGCCGGAAGTGGGAAGAGAGTTATCCCGCAAAAAGAGGGGCGACGGTACGGATGATCGACGGCCGAAACCGGGAGTCTGCCGTAGAGGTCGATCTGGCCAAGGGCGAGCCGGAAAATCCCGCCAGCTGGGAGGAAGTCTATCAGAAGTTCCGTGCTAATGCCGCCCTGCTCATCCCGGAGGAAGATGCCGAGAAGCTGGGCGAGAGGATCATTCATTTGGAGGAGTCGACTATTGATGAGCTGGTAAAATTGATCTGAAACATCTCCAGATCGGCTTTCTTTGAGGAGGTCAAGATCCTGATGATGAGCCAAGTTCAGATGTCGGACAAGGAGCGGATCCGTGTCGTTCACGCGGCGGAAGAGGTGCCGTGGGATATCGAGGTCGACGTTCTGGTGATCGGCGGCGGCGGTTGCGGATTGGTCGCCGCGCTGGCCGCCGCGCAAAAGGGTGTGCAGGTTTTCGTGGTCGAAAAGGAAAAGACCGCGGGGGGCAACACCTCGCTCAGTCAGGCCATGGTGCCCGCCGCCGGTACACGGCTCCAGAAAGAGGCGAACGTGGCCGATTCGGTGGAGCAGATGGCGCAAGACATCCTGAAGAAAAACCACGCCGGGAGCGATCCGGAGATGACCAGGCACATCGCCGCCCACGCTGCCCAGCTCGTGGACTGGCTGAACGATAGCCAGGGAGTGCCCTTCGAATTGGTGACCGATTTTCTCTATCCCGGTCATTCCACGTACCGCATCCATGCCAATCATACCCGCAAGGGGCTGCACCTGGTGAACAACCTGGTCGCCGCCGCGGCAAAATTCCCCAATATCGACATCGCTTACAATGCCCCGGCGAAGCGGTTGATCGCCGACGAAAACGGTGCCGTATTGGGGGCTGAGATCGAGATCAAGGGGATTGGGACGAATCTGGCCCGGGCGAAAAAGGTGATCCTGGCCCTCAACGGCTTCGGCGCCAACCGGGAGATGCTCAAGCGTTACATCCCCGAGATGAGCGAGGCCTATTACTTCGGCCATGAAGGCAATACGGGAGAAGGCATCCTGTGGGGCGAGGCCCTCGGGGCGGCGCTGGAATCGATGGCTGCTTACCAGTCCCACGGCTCGGTCGCCCATCCCCATGGGACCCTGGTCACGTGGGCCGTGATCAGCCTCGGGGGGTATCAGGTCAACCTGCAGGGGCAGCGGTTCGTCAATGAATATCATGGATATTCGGAACATGCTCTGGATGTCCTTGCCCAGGAGGGCGGTGTGGCCGTCGAGATCTTCAATCAGCGCATCTATGATGCGGTCCTTTCTTACGAGGATTTTCAGCAATGCGTCACCATGGGCGCCATCAAACGCTTTGAATCGATCGAGGCGCTGGCGGCCGGCTTCGGCCTGCCGGCGGTGAAGCTGCTCGAGACACACGAGGCTTTCCAGAAGGCAGCCGGCAAAGAGGCCAAGGACCCGCAGGGTCGTGTTGAATTCGGCCCGCCGTTGATGCCGCCTTTTTATGCAGTGAAGGTCACGGGGGCGCTCTTCCATACCCAGGGCGGGCTCAAAATCGACCAACAGGCGCGCGTCCTGCGACCGGACGGATCTTGCATCCCCCATCTTTATGCGGGAGGCGGGACCGCGGTCGGTTTGTCGGGGAAGGCCGGACCCGCCGGGTATCTTTCGGCCAACGGTCTTTTGGCGGCCCTGACCTTGGGGAAAATTGCGGGGGACGAGGCGGGGCAGGCGGCCGCCTCGATCGTGCCATGAAGGGGGCAGGATGGTGGGATGCCTGTCCGGTCATGGATATGAAGCTGGTTGTTCAAAACAAAAAGAAAGGGTCAAGGAGGGGATCATGGCAATGAAGCAAAAAGGGATAAAGGGAAAAGCAAAGGGGATGACGAGAAGGGAGTTCATCAAGGGCACGGCGACGGTGGCGGCCGCGGCGACGGTCGGTTCTCTCGGTTTTCCGACCATCCTGGGGGCAGCGGCCCCGGAGATCCTGATCGGCCACATCCATCCGCTTTCCGGTCCGCTGGCCTTCGACGGGCAGGAGATGAAGAACGCCGTCGCCTGGGGGGTCAAAGAGGTCAACGATGCGGGCGGGATCAAGTCCCTGGGCGGCGCCAAACTGAAGCTGATCGACGCGGACAGCGAAGGCAAGCCGGAAAAGTCGATCTCCGAGGTCGAACGCCTCGACCGCGCCGGGGTGGTTGCCATCACCGGCTGCTACCAGTCGGCGGTGACCATCGTGGCGACCCAGTCCAGCGAAAAGGTCGGGATTCCTTTTGTCGTGGGGGTGGCCAGCGCCAACGAGATCACCGCCAGAGGCTTCAAGTATACGTTCCGTGTCCAGCCGCCCTCGCGGACGTTTTCGGAAAACGCCCTGAAATTCCTGTCGGAGATCGCCAAATCCACCGGGGTCGACGCCAAAACCATCGCTTATCTGCATGAGAACACGCAGTTCGGGACCACACTGGCCGACGACGTTGAGAAATTGATGGCCCAATACGGCATGAAGGTGATCAGCAGGGTCTCCTACTCGACCAAGGCGGCGGATTACTCCACCGAAGTCGGCAAGATCAAGGCCGCCGGGGCCGATCTGATCTTCACCACCGGCTACTTCGGAGACGGCGTGCGGGTCGTCCGGACGCTGAACAACCTGCGCGTGAAGGCCAAGGCGATTGTCGGCGTGGCCAGCGGGGGGTTGAGCCACAAGAAGTTCGTCGCCGAACTGGGCGATATGACCGAATCGGTCATGGACTGCAATTACTTCTACAATCCAAGGAGCGAACGGGCGAAGAAGACCCTCGAAGGGTTCAAAGCGGCCTTCGGCGGAGACATGAGCCCCTCGATGGTGTATGGCTACCAGCCGGTTTCGGTCATTGCCGATGCCATCGAACGGGCCAAGTCCACGAACCGCGAGGCAATCCGCAAGGCCCTCACGGAAGCGAACTTCGCCAACCACATCCTGCCCCAGGCGCCGATCGTTTTCGATGCCACCGGCCAGAACAAGAATGCCAGCGCAGTGCTGATGCAGGTTGCGAACAAGAATATCCAGGTCGTGTGGCCGACCGAATATGCAATGGGCAAGGTGCTCTTCCCTCGGAAGGGATGACAGTGGGCTTGCCGGGCGGGGGTGACATCCCCCGCCCGGCAGGAGCGATGCATAAGAGAGGTTCGGACTGCGATGAATGTCACATTCGTGCTGCAATCACTCCTGAACGGTTTTCTGATGGGCGGCATCTACAGCCTGATCGCCATCGGCTTGACCGTGATATTCGGGGTCATGAAGATCATCAACTTCGCCCACGGCGCCCTGATGATGCTCGGAATGTACGTGACCTTCTTTCTGGTGAGCATGTATCACATCAACCCCTATGTCTCCATCCTGATCGTGCTCCCCTCGCTGTTCCTCATCGGCATGATCTTCCAGAAGCTGCTCATTGCGCCGATCATGAACGCCCCGGAGCACAATCAGCTCTTCCTCACCCTCGGGGTCCAGCTTTTTCTTCAGAACATGGCCGTGTTCCTCTGGACGCCGGATTATCGGATCATGCGGACCTCTTACGGCGACATCAACTATTACCTCGGCGACATCTCCATCTCGCTGGTGCATCTGCTGGCATTCGCGATGGCCGTCTTTTTCGCCCTCGTCCTGTATGTGATCCTGCACAAGACGGACTTGGGCCGGGCGATCCGCGCCTCCAGCGAGCAGCCGGTCGGTGCACGGCTGATGGGGATCAACATCAAGCGGATCTCCTGGATTACCTTCGGCATCGGCGCCGCCTGCGCCGGTGTGGCAGGGACGGCCGTGACCCCTTTCTTTCCCGTCTACCCCTACGTGGGGGATGTCTTTGTCCTGACGGCCTATGTCGTAGTCGTTCTGGGCGGGATGGGGAGCGTGTTCGGGGCTTTCGTCGGCGGCCTCATCATCGGTCTTGCGGACAGCATCGGCGCCATGATCCTACCCGGCGCGATGAAATCGATCCTGTCGTTTGTCATTTTCATCCTTATCTTGCTGTTCAAGCCCAACGGGTTATTCGGGAGGAAAAATGCATAGCGGGGAAACGGGATATTATCTGAAGCCACGATTGGGCGGGCGAACCTGGGCGATCACGGGAGTGGTCATTGTCGCCCTCCATTTTGTACCCTGGGTCACGCCGACGCTCCTGCACCTCGTCATCATGACGTTCCTCTTTGCCATCATGGGACAGGGATGGAACATCCTGGGGGGATACGCCGGGCAGGCCTCGTTCGGCCATGCCATCTTTTACGGAACGGGTGCCTACGTCTCGACGCTGCTGTTCATCCGGCTTGGAATCAGTCCCTGGATCGGCATGCTGGTGGGGATTGCAGTCGGGGTCGGTCTCGGGCTGTTCATCGGCTTCCTCAGTTTCCGCTACGGCCTCAAGGGGCCTTTCTTTGCGCTGATCATGCTGGCCTGTGCCGAGATCTTTCACATGGTGGCCACGGGATGGCCGGCCGTGGGCGGTTCGTCGGGGCTCCTGATCCCGCTCGCGGGAAATGCGCCCCTGAAGATGCAGTTTGCGGACAAGAAGGCTTTTTATTTTATCACGCTCTGGATGCTAATCGGCTCCCTCTATCTCGCCTGGCATCTGGAGCGGACGCGCATCGGACTTTCCTTCCTCGCGGTCCGGGAGGATCATGACGCTGCGGAGGCCCTGGGGGTGAATACCTTCAAGACGCAGATGATTGCCATGGCCCTGAGCGCCGGGGTCACGGCGATGGCGGGAACGATCTACGCCCAGTATCTGCTCTACATCGATCCCGACTCCGTCTTCGGGGTGCTGAACTCCGTGGAGATCATGCTCCGTCCGATCATCGGGGGGGCGGGAACGGTCTTTGGCCCTCTGCTGGGGTCGGTCATCCTGACGCCGCTTGCGGAGTATTCCCGTCTGGCGCTGCAATCCTACAGCGGCGTCTACCTGATGTGGTACGGAATGATCCTGATCCTGGTCATCATTTTCCTGCCCAACGGATTGATGGGCCTGTTCAAAAGCATTGCAGAGCGGTTTCGCAAAGGGGAGAAGCAGCCATGAAAGAGGAGATCATCCTGAAAGTCACGGATGTTTCGAAATCGTTTCGCGGGCTCAGAGCCATTTCCCATGTGTCGCTCGATCTGGCGAGGGGGGGGATTCTCGGTCTCATCGGACCCAACGGGGCGGGCAAGACCACGCTCTTCAATATCGTTTCGGGGTTTGCCCCTCCGAGCACCGGCGATGTCCAGTTCCTCGGGAAAACGCTCCTGGGGCTGAAACCCAACCAGATCTCCCGGATGGGACTGGCCCGAACCTTCCAGATCGTCAAGCCTTTTCAGCATTTGACCGTTTTGCAGAACGTGGCGGTCGGCTGCTTCAACTGGACGTCGCATATCGAGGAGGCGGAAACCCATTCCTGGGAAGTGTTGAAAACCGTCGGCCTGGATAAAAAGGCCCTGGGGCAGGCCAGCGCGACGACGACGCCGGACCGGAAGCGGCTGGAGCTGGCGCGCGCCCTGGCCAGCAAGCCCAAACTGATGCTGCTCGACGAGGTCATGGCCGGCCTCAATCCCACGGAGCAGGCGGAGATCATCGCCCTGGTGAAGAAGATCCGGGAATCAGGGGTCTCCATCTTCATCATCGAACATTCGATGCGGGTCATCATGGGGTTGTGCGACCACATCTGCGTCATCCACCACGGTGAACGCCTCAGCATGGGAACACCCAGGGAGATCTGTGCGGACCGGAAGGTGATTGAAGCCTACTTAGGAGAGGGCAATGTTTTTGTTAAAGCTGGATAAAGTCGATGCCTATTATGGCGCGGTGCAGGTCCTGAGGGAGGTTTCCCTGGAGATCAACGAAGGGGAGGGAATCTGCCTGCTGGGGAACAACGGTTCTGGGAAGACGACGACCGTCAACGCCATTTCGGGGATCGTGCCGGTCGCGAAGGGGACCATCGCGTTCATGGGAAAGGACATCACCCATATGTCCAGCCACGAAAGGGTGGAGATGGGGCTGGTGCAGATCCCGGAAGGACGGAAGATCTTCCCCACCCTGACCGTGGAGGAGAACCTCTACATGGGGTCCTTTCTGAAGCGTCCCAAGCAGCAGCGCCGGGAAACCCTCAAAAAGGTGATGAAGCTTTTCCCCATCCTCGAAAACCGGACAAAGCAGGCGGCGGGGACCCTCTCCGGCGGGGAGCAGCAGATGCTGGCGGTCGGCCGCGGGCTCATGTCCCTGCCGAAGCTGCTGATCCTGGACGAGGCTTCGCTGGGGCTGGCGCCCCTGGTGGTGCTGGACATCTTCAAGGTGATCGAGGAGATCCGCCGCGACGGTGTGACGGTCCTTTTGGTGGAGCAGAATGTCGCTCAGGCCCTGTCCATCTCCGATCGCGGTTACGTGCTGGAGGAGGGACGGATCGGTCTTTCCGGCGAATCCCAGTCCATCATGACCAACCCCCACATCAAGAGGCTCTACCTGGGAATGGCGGACGAGTGATCCCGGCCCGTCCGGATGCAGTGCCGGCGGGTGTCCCCGCAAAAAGGGAAGCCTGCCTTTGGTCGGAACAAAGGAGAACGAAAATGGCCGATTATCTGGATCCATTGGTGCGTTTCATCTGTCACTGCCGATACGAGGACCTGCCGCAGCAGGTGGTCGAGCGGTCCAAGCAGGTCGTCGCCGATACGCTGGCCGTGATCGTCGCCGGTGCGCAGGAGGAAGAGGTGAAGAAATTGACGGCCATCCTTGTTAAAAGCGGGCCGGCCGGCGCCGCTTCGGTCATCGGAGCCGGGGTGCGCACGGAGGCGCTCAAGGCGTCGCTCCTCAACGGCACGGCCGGGACGTTCCTGGAGTTGGACGAGGGCAACCAGTTCGGCAGGGGCCACGCGGCCATTCAGGTCATTCCGGCGATCTTCGCCGTCACGGAAGAGGCCCACCTCTCCGGCCGCGACCTCATCACCGCCCTGGTCCTCGGCTACGAGATCGGCATCCGGATCGGGATCGCCTGCAAACTGCGCATGTCCATGCATCCGCACGGCACCTGGGGAACCGTCGGCGCCGCGGTGTCGGTGGGGAAGCTGATGGGCTATAATGAGGCCGAGATGCGGGAGATCATCAGCGTGAGCGCCTCCATGACGACGGCTACCAACCGCAAGACCATGCTGGAAGGGGGGACCGTGCGCAATCTCTATTCAGGGTTGAGTTCCCACAACGGCCTGCTGGCTCATGACCTCATCCAGGCGGGGTTCACCGGCGAGCCGGACGGCCTGAAGACCGTCTTCGGTTCCGTGGTGTCGGAGAGCTTTGACGAATCGGTCCTGACGGAGCAGCTCGGGAGCCGTTACGAGATCGCCCGGAATTATTTCAAGCGGTACGCCTGCTGCCGCTACAACCATTCGGCGGTCGATGCCCTCAATACGATCCTCGCGCAGGTTCCCGGCGGTTCGCTCCGTCCGGAGGCGATCGCTTCCGTCGAGGTGATGACCTACTCGCTGGCGGCGCAGCTCGACAGCCAGTGCCCCCGCAATATGCTCGCCGCCAAGTTCTCCATCCCCTTTGCCGTGGCGACCCGCATTGTCCACGGCCATGCCGGTGTCGACTGCTTTCGGCCCGCGGCGGTGGACGACCCGACCATCAGGGCCTTGGCGAAAAAGGTGACGGTGGCCGAAGATCCCGCGCTTACGGCCATGATGCCGGGCAAAAGGCCCTCGCGGGTGAAGATCACCCTGGCGAACGGGACCTGCCTGACGGCGGAAGCGTTCATCAACAAAGGGGACACCGAGGACCCCTATACCGTAGAAGAGATGAAGGAAAAATACTTCGAGCTGCTCGATCCGCTGTGGGGCCGGGCCAAGGCCGAACCTCTCTACGCGCAGATCATGGATCTGGACGAGGTCAGCGACATCAACCAGTTGACGGCGATGATGCCCTGGTGAGGCTTGCCGGGGCCGGCAGAGGGGAGGATGAGATGGTCAAGGCGATCATGGGTTACGATATCATGCCCGGGATGACGGTGGAGGACTATGAAAAATGGCTCTGGGAGGTGCATGTCCCCGATCTGTCGAAAATCCCCGGCCTGCGGAAGATCGTTTTCAATACGGTGCAGGGGCCGGTTCTCGGGGACCAGACCTTTTACCGGATTTCCGAGCTTCACTACGACGACATGGAGAGCTTCGAGCGGGCCAAGAGATGGCGCGCGGAGAATCCCGTGTCCGATGAGCGCAGTTACAAGGGAAAGACCGACTTCAAGTTTTACGTCATTTGCGAATCGGTAGAGGTCGTGGTCGCCCCCTGAGGGCCGCGTTCATCTTAAGGGAATGCCTTGGTCCTGTTCCGGCTCCGGCAGGGCGCCGGGCACGTTTTTTTGTCCCCCAGCCTGTGTGCCTGTCTGCCGGAGTCAACCATACCGCCGCCCCTCGTCGGGCGGACTGAGAGGTGATCATCATGAGCGGTTCCCGTCTGGTCGTTCCCGGCGCCTGCGCCGGTTCCGGAATGGAGGGCAGCGAGGCGGTGGCCCGGCTGGCGCAATATGCGTCCGAAACGGACTTTGCGGCACTCCCCGCCGAACCGATCTTTCACGCCAAACGGATCTTGCTCGATACGCTCGGCACCATCATGGGCGGTTCCGTTGAAAAAGAGGCGCTGGCCCTGGCAAACCGGGTCGGACGTCGCGATCAAGGCGCCTGTACGCTGATCGGCCACCCCCTGAAGGCCAACTCTCTCAATGCGGTTCTCGCCAACGGCACGGCGGCCTGCTGGCTGGATTTCGACTCCGGCCACCGTCCCCCGCCCGGCAACCCCCTGCTCCCGGCGGCCCACCCCCCGATTCATCTCGTCCCGGCCTCGCTGGCCGTGGCCGAGATGGAAAATGCGTCGGGAAAGGAACTCCTGACGGCGCTTGTGGTCGGTTACGATGCCGGGTCCCGCATCGGCATGGGAAGTCGCGTCCGGGCGGCCATCCATTGCCACGGAACCCACCTCAACACCTCGGCGGCGGCGGCCGCGAGCCGGCTGATGAAGGCGGGCAGGGCCCAGATGGCGTCCGCCATCGGAATGGCCATTCACCTGTCCATGATGCCCTCTTTCGAGAACGCCTTTCAAGGGGGCACCATCCGCAACGGCTACAGTGCCATCGGCTCGGCCCTGGGGGTCCTGGCCGCCCAGATGGCGGCGGACGGCCTCACACCGGAAAGGGATCCGCTGGGCTCTGTCTATGGAACCGTGATTTCTCCCTGGCACGATCCGGAGCGTATGGTTGCGGAGCTGGGAAAACGTTTCGAAATCACCCTCGGCTTTATCAAGCCCTACCCGATGTGCCGGTTCGGCCACCCGGCCATCGAGGCGGCGGAGGGGCTCATCCATCGCCACCCCCTCGATCCGGAGCGCATCGACAGCGTGGTCGTCCACACCTTTGGCTGGGCTGCGGCACTGGATGAACGTTGCCCCAAAAGCGATCTGGCCGCGAAATTTTCCGTCCCCTGGGCCGTGGCCGCCATGCTGGTCCGGAAGTCGGCCGGCGCGGACGATTTCCGCGCGCCGGCGCTGAACGACCCGCTGATCGGTGCCGTTTCCGCCAAAGTGACGATGAAGAACGACCCGGTCTATACGGCGATGACCCCGGGAAAACGGCCGGCGCGCGTGGTCGTCAAAATGGCCGACGGCCAGGTGTTCGAATACGAGGTCATGGGGAGCGGCGGCGGTCCCGACGCCCCCCTGTCCGAAGAGAAGTTCCTGGCGAAATTCCATTCCCTGGCCGATCCTGTCGTCGGCCGGCGGCAGGCGGAGCAGATCGTCTCCTTGATCGACCATTTCGAGGAGGTGAGCGATGTTCATGCGTTGACCCGGTTGTGCATGCCTGTGGGATTCACCGCTGCGTAGGTGTTCAAGCACCTGGAAAGGGGAAAGGGAGCATGGTGGAAAAGACGATGGAACCGGCAAAATGCATCGATCTTTTGACGGCGCAGGTGGCGTCTATCGACCTGGGAAAGGTGCCGCCTGCCGTGGTTCACGCCGGGCGCCGGGTGCTGGTGGATGTGTTGGCGGTGATCCTCGGGGCCGCGACGGAGCCGCAGATAAAGGCGCTGTCGGCACGGATGGCGGCGGCATCGACGACCAGCTGTTCATCCCTGCCCGGTACCGGCCGGCGCGCCGACGCTTCCTGGGCCGCCCTTTTCAACGGCACTGCCGGGATCTGGCAGGAGTACGATCCGGGGCACCGGTTTTCCGGTGGCCATCCCGCCGTCTCTTGCATCGCCGCGGCCTGGGCGGTTGCGGAACGGGAAGGGGTCTCGGGGAAAGCGCTGCTGGAGGCGATCATCGCCGGGTATGAATGCGCCGCGCGGGTTGGCTTGGGAACGACCCTGCGGCCGGGCATGACCGCCCACGGATCGTGGCCGGTCATCGGCGCCGCCGCTGCCGCCGGGCGGTTGATGGGATACGACGCCGGCCGGCTCAAGACCACGATCAATCTCTCCGCGACCCTCAACCTTGCCACCTCGTCGCAAGCGGCCCTCGACGGCGCCACGATCCGGAATGTCTACGCGGGATTCAACGCCGCGGGAGGGGTCCTGGCCGCCGATCTGGTCGGCGACGGCTTTACGGCCGAGCGGGACGGGATTGCCACGGTCTTCGGCACCCTGGCCGGCGTCTTTTTCGATCCGGATAAGGCCCTCGAAGGACTGGGACACCGGTGGGAGATCCTCCGGGGATATCATAAGCGCGTGCCCTGTGCCCGAAGCCTCCAGCCGGTGCTCGACGCCCTGGCCGACGCGCTGTCGGGACGGGATATTCCTCCGGAGGCGATCGACCGGGTCGAGGTTGCCGCTTGCGCCCTGACCGCCGCCCTGAGCCTGACGGTTCCGGAAAACGGACTGGCAGCCAAGCATTCGCTCCCCCATGCCGTGGCCGCTTATCTGGTCCGCAAACGCCTGGATCTGGAGGGGTTCAGTGACGATGCGGCCCGGGATCCCATCCTCCGGGAAATCGCCAAGCGGGTCCTGGTGCGCGAGAGCCCGGCGCTCATGGCGCGGACGCCGCAGGAAAGGCCGGCAGAGGTCGTGGTCCTCCTGAAGAACGGTGAGCGCCTGCAAGGTTCGGTCTCGCTGCCGCGGGGGGAATTCGATGCCGATCCGCTCAGCGACGACGAGTTGACGGAAAAATTCCGCACCCTGGCCGCAGCATCTCTCACGGAGGAAAGGGTGGTGCAGGCGCTGGCGTTATTATGGCGGGTCGATACGGTATCCGATATCCGGGAAATAGCCTCGCTTCTGGGGAGTTGAATCATAACGGAAAGGAGAAATGGCATGGCTGATGTGACCCTGATTGTCCGGGCAGGCATGCTGGTCCCTTCCCATGAGGCGAATCGGCTCTCCGACGGTGCTGTGGCCATTGCCGGAAACGTGATCGCCGCTGTGGGGCCATGGAGCGAAATCTCTTGCCGATTTCCCGGGGTGGAAACGATCGGCGGTGAGGGTGATCTACTGATTCCGGGCTTGATCAACGGCCACAGCCATGGCCGCGGGCTCACCGACTTTCAACGGGGAGCCCTGGACAATACCCTTGAATCTTGGATGTTTGATACGCGTAAATACCTGCCGGTGTCACCTTACGACGATGTGGCCTTATCGGCCGTTCGACTGCTCAAATCCGGCGTGACCTGCACCATGCACAACCATCTTCTAAAAAACCCGGCCGAATATGAACAGGAGTTTGAAGAAGGCCTCAGGGCTTACCGGGATGCAGGACTGAGGGTCCAGTTCAATCCTGCCATCCGCGACCGGAATCCCTTCATCTACGGTAACAACGATGCGTTTCTTGCCCGGCTTCCGGAGGAACTGCGTCGGGCATTGACGGCCCCGCCGCCTCCGGGTTCCTTGAGCGGGGACCACTTCGTTTCAGTCGTTTCCGGCCTGCATCGGCAATACAATTCCGATATGGCCCGTATTGGTTTCGGCCCTTTGGCTCCCCAGTGGTGCACGGATCCCCTTCTCCAAGAGATACGCGAAGCCGCCGATCGGCTCGATGCTCCCATCCACGTGCATGCGCTTCAATCGATCTTTCAGAAGATTTACGGATTGGAGACCATGGGAAAGACCCTGATCCGGCACATGCGCGATATCGGCTTTCTCGGAGAAAGGGTTGTGATCGGCCACTGCGTCTGGCCCACGGAAAGCGACATTGACATCCTGTGCGAGACCGGAGCCGGGGTGACTCACCATCCGTCGTGCAATCTGCGGGTCCGCAACGGAATTGCCCCGGCGTACCGGATGATTCAGGCGGGAGTGAAGGTCGGCCTGGGCCTGGACGGCAAATCCATCAATGACGATGATGACCTGATCCAAGAGATGAAGGTATGCTTCCTTCTTCACCGCCTGCCTTCTCTGGAACTGGACTCGCCCCATATGACGGCACGCCAGGTGTTTCGAATGGCCACGGATACCAATGCACAGCTATTGGGATTCGGAAGCCGGCTCGGTCGCCTCGAACCGGGCTGCCTGGCGGATCTTGCCTTGCTGGACTATCGTGCCCTCTGTCGCCCCTACGTGGATCCTTCCCAAGACCCCCTCGATGTCCTGATGTATCGGGCCTCCGGCCGGCATGTTCATACGGTGATCGTGGACGGCCGGGTCGTGGTGCGCGAAGGACGGGTGCTCGGTGTCGATGAAGAGGCCATCGGCGATCGGTTGGCTCTGGCGGCGTCACGGTCAAGAACCGAGTCTGAGAAGGGTTTTGTACGGATGATGGATGCACTCAAGGCGCAAGTGATCGCCCATTACGCCGGCTGGCCCGACAAGGTGGAGACACAGGCCTATTTCCCGGTCAATTCGCGTCGGGATGGTCTGAAATAAAGAAGAAAGGACCATGGGCGACTTTATGGGACAAGACAGAATATATGCATGGGAGGACCTCCTGACGGAGACGGACCGGGAGGTCATTCGTCGCGGCGGGTACGGTCAGCCCCGGGGACTGGGGAAGCGGCCGGCATTGATGATTGTCGATCCTCAATACAACTATGCCGGCGCCGACCGACCGATTTTGGAGCAGATCGGGGAATGGCCGTCCGGGGCCGGGGAAACGGCCTGGCGGGCTGTAGACCGTATCCGTGAGGTGTTGAAGGCGTTCCGCGGCAAGTCTCTACCGATCATCTTTACCCGGCATGTCCAGCAGCATTTGGCATTTGACGGATTTGCCATGAAGACCAAACGAAACCAAGCCCCCTACCTGGCCGGATCGAAAGGGACGTCGTTCATTGCCTCGCTTTTGCCCGAAGAGGGGGATATTGTCGTCGACAAATCCTATGCCAGTGTCTTCTATGGGACGCCGCTGGAGAGCTATCTCGTGAGACTGGGCATCGACACCCTGATCGTCACCGGCGGGACAACCTGCGGCTGTGTCCGGGCGGCCTGCGTCGACGCCGTGACCCGCGGTTTCAACTGCGCCGTGGTGGTCGACTGCGTCTACGATCGGATCTCCGTTTCGCACAAGGCATCCCTGCTCGATCTGTGGATGAAGTATTGCGATGTGCTGCAGAGCGACGAAGTGCTCGCCTATCTCGGGAATCTATAAAAGGCCAGGAGGATAAATCATGGCTTATGTGACGGCGGATGACGGGGTAAAGATCTGGTACGACGTGGAAGGAAAAGGGGAACCGCTGGTCCTCATCGGGGGAAGTTCCCTGGTGCACCGCCAGTGGGATTTCCTGCGGCCCCTGCTGGCGGATGAATATCGACTGATCCTTTACGATCAGCGGGGCGCCGGACGATCCGATCGTGGGACCAAGGGGGTTTCCGTCGAACAGTGGACCGATGATTTGAAGCGGATCCTCGATGAACTCGGCGTGGCGAAGGCGCATATCTTCTCGACCTCGAACGGGTCCCTGGTGGCTGTCCGTTTTGCCGCGAAGTATCCCGAGCGGACCCGGGCGATCATCCATTACGGCGTCTATCGCTTTACGGAACAGTATCGCAAGATGTCGCGGATCGGAGAAACCATTGCTGACGAATTCGGCTTCGGCAACGGGAGCCAGGGGGCTTATTTCTGGGCCAGGATGTTCGGCATGCCTGTCCTTTATGAGCCCTGGCTGGTGCGGCGCTTTGAGGAGAATCTCTCCACGGAAGGCTGGAAGGCCATGCACAAGGCCCTGGATTTGGACTTGACCAAAGACCTGGAGCACATCAAGGCGCCTCAGCTGATGATCGTCGCCGATGGCGGACCCATCGGTTCGGGGTCCGACTACGCCTCCGGGTCGCGGGAAATTCAAACCCTCCTGCCCGGGACGGAGTTGGCCGTCATTCACGGCGCCGAGGGCACTTTCCATGTGATCACCCATCCGGCCGAGGTGGCCAAGGAAGCCTTGGCGTTCCTGAAAAAACAGCCATGTCCGGGAGAATGAGGACCGCATGACCCGATCGAATCGTGTCTGCGCCGGGAGGAGATGCTTCCCACCTTCCGAAAGGGTGTCATAAAGGGGTGTAAGATCTATGGCGGAGCACCGGCAGGAAGAGGATGGGCAGATTTTCTGGAACGGGAACCTGCAGGTTGTTTTTCTCGTCACGATACTTTCGGCGATCGGGCTGTTCAGCGTCAGCCCCGCCCTTCCCAGGATCGTCCAGGACCTCTCGGTGGCACCGCAAGACGTCGGCCTTGTTCTGACGGTCTTCGCCCTGCCCGGCGTCTTTCTCATGCCCTTCATCGGCATGGCGGCGGACCGGTTTGGAAGAAAAAAGGTCTTGGGGCCGGCGCTCCTTCTGTTCGGTCTTTCGGGAGGGGCCTGCCTGCTGATCGATGATTTCAGAGCCCTCCTTGTCTTGCGTTTCCTCCAGGGGGTGGCGGGCGCCTGCCTGAGTTCTTTGAATATTACGATCATCGGCGATCTCTTTTCCGGCAGGGATCGAACGACGGCGATGGGGTACAACCAGAGCGTCTTCAGCGTCGGTGCCACCGTGCTGACGATTCTGGGTGGTCTCCTTGCGACCCTGGGCTGGTTTTATCCTTTCATGATGCCTCTGGCGGCCGTTCCCGTCTGGCTGCTCGTCCTAAGACGGCTCAACTCTCCGGAGCCGAAGCGGCTCGGCCGGCTTGGGGTGTATCTCAAAGAGGTTGCGGCGTCACTGAAAAGGCCCCAGGTCTTCGGGATCTATGTGGCGACCATGGTGACTTTCATCCTCGTCTCGGGCGGTTTCTACAATTTTTTTCCGCTCCTGATGGACGAGCGTTTTGGCACCAGTCCCATGATCATCGGTGTGGTCATGTCCTTCATGATGATCGCCTCGGCCTTTTCTTCCGTGAAGATGGGGACGCTGGTCCGGTATTTTCCTGAGAAACGGCTCTTCAAAATCAGTATGCTGTTGTATGCCGTGTCCCTGGTCTTGATGCCGCTGATGCCGGGGACGTGGTATTGCATCCTGCCGGCGGTGGTGATGGGCATCGCGCAGGGCATGGTCATTCCGGTCATTCAGTCGCTGCTGAGCGGCCTTTCGGCGACGGAAAACCGGGCCGTGGTCCTGTCTTTCTACGGGACGTCACTTCGGGTGGGGCAAACCATCGGTCCGGTGATCATGAGCGGTGTGTTTTCATATTTCGGTATGAGCGGGGTCTTTTATTTCGGCGCCCTTCTGGGGTTGGCGATGATCGGCTGGCTTCATCTGGTCGTCGATAAGGAACCAATGGAAGAAAAGGAGAAAAGAATATGAAGATATTGGTGGGTTACGATCGGACTGATGAGGCGGGCAGGGCGTTGGAACTGGCTATCAAGCACGCCAAAATGTTTGGCGCCAAAGTGATTGTTCTGACCTCCCGAAGCACGGGAGCGGAGGAAGATTTGCCGGAGATCGAGAATGACGAAGCGCTGCTGGAGAGCGCCGAGAAGAAGGTGAAAGAAGCCGGCGTGGAGTGCGAGACCCATCTGATGATCCGCGGCGCAACGCCAGCCGAAGACCTCATCGATTTTGCGGAAGACAATGGGGTGGACGAGATTATCGTGGGCATCGCCAAAAAATCGCGCGTCGGAAAACTGATCTTCGGCTCGAATGCTCAGTATGTCATCCTTAACGCGCCTTGTCCGGTGGTGACCGTTCAGTAATCACCATGATTGAAACGAAAATGATTCTGGTTCGGAAAAGGAGGACCCCATGCCCGTGATCACTGTGACTTTAATGGAAGGCTATGAGGAATCGGTTCGAGAACGTATCGGCCATCAACTGACCTGTGCCGTCGGTGCTGTTCTGGAGGCGCCGGCCGAGGCCGTGACCGTCGTTATTCAGGAGGTGGCGGCTGCCAATTACCGGCGGGGCGATCGGCACCGGCAGCCCGCTGCGGCGCCTCCGGACGCACTGGCTTTGGTCGGTGAATTCCTGAAACGCATGGAAGCGCGCGACCTGGAAGGCGCTCGGTCGATGCTGGCCGACGATTTTGAAATGGTCTTTCCCGGCAATGCCCGTTTTAAAAAGATCGAAGAACTCGTGGAATGGGCCAAAAATCGTTATCGGTCCGTTCGCAAGCGTTACGAGGTCTTCGATTTGGCTCCGCAGGTCGACGGCAGCGTGGTCTATTGTTACGGTACACTGGAGGGGGAAGATCTGCAGGGGAGGCCTTTTGCCGATATCCGTTTCATCGACCGCTTCATGGTGCGCAAGGGGTTGCTGCAAAAACAGCAGGTCTGGAACGATTTGGTCACTTCGGGCGTCATCGGGGGGTAAGAGGATTGCGTCACCGAAACGAAGGGGTGCCCGTGAACGGAAAACAATGGCTGCATGAGAAATGGTCTGAAAAGGTAATACGAAAGCTGAAAAAGAACTTCATCAACGGCTTTGCCTTTCCCTCGGCCCGGGAGGCGATGCCGGAGATTCTGGCCCACATTCCCAACGGGGCGGTGGTCGGCCTTGGAGACTCCGAAACACTGTTTAAGACGGGGATTGTCGTTGCCCTAAGAAAAGCGGATTGCCTCCTGCTCAATCCCTGTGCGGTGACCGGTTTTTGCTATAACTGCAAGCCGCCCCTTACCATCTGCAGCGCCCTGACGGCCCTCCGCGGCCACCGGGTGTATAAGGACAGGATCACCGTGTTTCTCATCGGAGAGGAACTAGGACTGTAGTTTTCCGCTTTTCCGACATTCATCCCTGTTTTATCAACCGGACCTGCCCTGCCTCCAGGCTTCCGTTCTTCTTGCGGCGTTCAGACGGTCATGGTATTGACGTCACAAACGCGGTATTGCCATGAAATCCCGCCGGTGTCCCGTCCGGTCATTGATGAGATCGCGGGGGCTTGTGACAGCGGTTATGGATAAGAATCCGATTCGATCATCATCCATCATGAGGTAACGTCTTGTTCTGGTCGGGACTCTACAATGCGCTTCTTTTTGCGGCGGCTTTCGTTGCCGTTCCCATCTACGGCTCAAAGATGCTCCTGACGGGAAAGTACCGCAAAAGCATCGGCCCGAAGTTCGGCCGGATTCCCGAGGATATCGTCTCACGACTCCATGAGGCCGGGACGCCCCGGATCTGGCTCCACGCCGTTTCAGTCGGCGAAGTGACGGCGGCCGCCCCGATCGTGACGGCGTTGCGCTCCCGCTTTCCCGGGGCGGTCATCGTTTTGTCCACGAGCACGGAGACGGGTCAGGAGATGGCCCGGAAACTGGTGACCGCCGCGACGGCTCACATCTACTATCCCCTCGACATCCCCCGCGTCGTGCGGAAGGTTCTCGATCTGGTCCGGCCCGATGTCTTCGTTCCGGTCGAAACGGAACTTTGGCCCAACTTCCTGCGGATCTGTCGGGAGCGAGGGGTGCGGATCGTGATGGCGAACGGCCGGATATCTCCCCGTTCCTTCCGCCGTTATCGCGCGACACGCTTCTTCTGGAAAAAACTCCTCGCGACGCTCGATGCCGCCGGTGTGATTTCCCCGACCGATGCGGAGAGGTTGACGGCTCTCGGGATGCCGCCTTCGCGGATTCATGTCGTTGGGAACGCGAAGTATGACGGCCTCGCGGCCCGGGTCTCCCCGGAGTTGGAACGGGAGATCGCCGGCGTCCTCAGGATCGGGCCGGGGGAGCAGGCGCTGGTCGCGGGGAGCACGCACGAGGGGGAGGAATCGGTCGTTTTGGAGGCGTATCGGGAAATCCTCGCCCGCCGGCCGGAATTCAAACTGATCCTGATCCCCCGTCACATCGAGCGGGGGGACGCCGTTACGGAACTGGTTCGGCGGACCGGGTTCCCCGACGTCATTCGGATGTCCGCGATCCACGCCGGTCAGATCCGGCGGCGGGAGCGCGTCGTTGTCGTCGATGTGATCGGCGAACTCTTCAAGGTCTACAGCCTGGCCGCCGTTGCCTTCTGCGGGGGAAGCCTCGTGCCGAAGGGCGGCCAGAACCTCCTCGAGGCCGCCGCCTGGGGGAAGGTCGTTTTCCACGGTCCGTTCATGGACGATTTTCGGGACGAAAAAGCGCTGCTCGAAGAGGCGGGGGCCGGGATCACCGTTCAAAACCGCGAGGAACTCTCCGCCGGCATCCTGGGGCTTCTCGATGATCCGGATCTGTTGCGCCGGAAAGGGGAAGCCGGACGACTGGCCGTGGCGGCAAACCGCGGCGCCGCGACCCGTTACGCGGAGCTCATTGCCGGGCAGTTGAAATGAGAGTTTCCTTTACGATCATGAAGCGGCTATCCTATGCGGCGGGAATCCTTCTTCTGCTTCTTGTTTGCGCGGCATTCCTCCTCCCGAAATTCATCAACACCGCCCCGGTCAAAGAGGAGTTTCAGCGGGTTCTCTCACAGAGGATCTCCGGAACCGTGACATTCCGAAGCATCGACATTGCGTTCTTTCCCGTTCCCCGGCTGATCATGCATCAGCCTCGAATCGCCGTGCCGGGACGGCTGGAGGCCTCGATCACAAGCCTGAAGGTCTTTCCCAAGATCATCCCGTTCTTGAGGGGCCGTGTAAAGATCACCAAACTCCAGATCCAGGACCCTGCTCTTACACTTCATATCCCTGACCAGGAAGGCGGGCTTCCTTCGGTGGAACAGATATCGGCAGCGCTAAAATCAATGATGAGCGATGAAGCCGGACTGATCCTCTCTGTCGAGAACGGACGTTTCTCCGTGATTCGGAAAGGACATGAGCCTGCCGTGTTGCGCCAGGTCGATGCACGAATGGTTGCCGAAAGCAAAGAAGACAGGATCACCGTGACCCTCGACCGGCTCAGGGTCGCTGCCCCGCGCCTGCTGTTTGCGGGGGTGTTCAGCATTCGTCCCACCTCCCCGCGCCTCATTCTTTCCATCAGAGGAACAAACCTGCCTGTGCGTGGGACGGGAGAATTCGCGCTTGCCGCGGCCGGAGAGACGCCGCCGATCCGGAACATCACGGACATCGTCAGGGACGGGACCGTCCCCGACATCACTTTTGAGAGCCGGGGCGATTCCTTTGAAGACCTGGTTGCGATCGAAAACATCGAGATCAAGGGCGGACTGGAGCAGGGTGGCATTCATATTCCCGGTCTCGGGCTCGATTTCACCGCCGTCAAGGGCGCCTTCACGGTCTCGAAGGGGATGCTGCAGGGAACGGGCATCGCAGGCCAATCGGGGAAATCCACGCTGCGGCAGGCCTCATTGAAGCTGGGCGTAACGGGTGATGACGGACCGTTCCGCCTGGAAACCGTTGTCAGGGCTGATCCGCAGGAGACGCTTGTCCTGCTGGGGCGGCTCGTGAAAGACGAGTCCCTTCTGCAAGAGCTTCAACGGATTCAGTCCGTAAGCGGCGCCGTCCGGGGAAGGCTGGTCCTTGATGGAACCCTCGCGTCCGTGGAGACCCGTGTATCGGTCTCCGAAATGAATCTCTCCGCGCGGTACGATCGCATCCCCTTCCCCGTCACGGTCGGGCGCGGCTCCTTGGTTTACGATCCGGAACAGATCTCCGTCAAAGACCTGACAGGCACCCTGGGACAGAGCACCTTTTCGGGAATGGACGCTCGAATGGACCGGGGTCCGGAGCCCCGTCTCGCGGTGCGTTCCGGAACGCTGTCCCTCCATGCCGCTGAAATGCACGGCTGGCTGGCATCCTTGAAGCCGGTCCGGATGCCCTTCGGGGAAATTGCGTCGGCCAGCGGCAACATCGCCATTTCCTCCCTTTCGGTGAACGGGCCGGCACGGAGTCCCGAAGCGTGGGCGGTGAGCGCTACCGGCAGCAGCGACAGTCTCACGGTGTCGTCTCCGGACCTTCCGGAAGCCCTGAGCCTTTCCTGCCGAAGCTTCTCCTATGATCCGGAGAGAATATCCGTCAAAGGCCTGTCCGCGACGATGGGGCGCTCTTCCGTCGCCGGCCTCGAGGCGCATATCGACCCTGGGGCCTCTCCCCATTTGGAAATCCATTCGGCGCAGGCGACCATCAATACCGGTGAAATCCATGGCTGGCTCGCCTCGAAGGAAAAAATGAAAACCCCTCTCCGGAAGATCTCGGCAGTCAGCGGCGACATCGTCCTTTCCACGCTGGCCTTGAAGGGACCTCTGTCCACCCCGGGGGAATGGCAATTCATGACGACCGGCACGGCAGACGACCTTGTGATCCGCTCCCCCTCCCTTCCGGACCGGCTTGCCCTGAGGCGCGGGAAGTTCACCCTCACGCCCGGGTTGGTTGTGCTGGACGCCGCCCGTGTCGGCATGCTCGACGCCGCCGCAACCCTCTCCGGCGTCTTGATGGTCTCGCCGGAAGGTCTCCGGGGAATGGATGTCCTGATCGATGCAAACATGGGTCCGGCGGGAATGCAGTGGCTCAAAACGTTTGCCGGTCTTCCCCGGATCCTCAAGGTTCAACAGAGGCTCGCCCTGGCCCGGGGGCATGTCGTCAGCGCGGACAAGGGGGAATTGTCTTTTCAGGGTGAGATCACCACGCAGGGGGGGCAGGCCCTTTCCCTCGGCCTCGTGCAGCAGAAGAAGGAGCTGAAGATCGACAAGCTGGAGATCCGGGACGCGGTTTCCCGCGCCTCCCTGACCCTTGGCCTCAGGAAACGGTCATGGGAGACGACCTTCTCCGGCAGGCTTGACCTGTCTACGGTCGCGGCCCTGGTGGAGGTCGAACCGATGCCGGCAGGACGGCTTGCCGGTGATTTCTCCGCCCGCATTCTGAGAGACCGGCCCCTCGAGTCGCTGGTCCGCGGCAGGCTCTCGGGCGAGGGGATCGTGCTCCCCTGGAAGCCGGGCATCCCGATTCAAATCGACTCCATCACCTTAGGCGCTGACGGCGGACGGATCTCCATTCCATCCTCCCGGATCCGCCTGGCGAAGACGACCCTTTCCTCCAGCGGCGCCCTCGCCTTCGGAAAAGACGGCTTGGATGTGCAAATGGAAGTCGCGGCGGACAGGGTGGAATGGGAATCCATTGAGCGGATCTTGGCGGATAGGAAAGCGGCAAAGCCGGCAGAAGACGGCGGCGAGTCATCAACGATGCCTGTCCGTGGCACGGTAAACATCTCGGCACATGAGTTCGTCTATGGCCGGTACACCCTGAGCCCGCTTCATGCCGACATTTCTTTCACACCGGAGCGGGCCACAGCGCATATCCGGAAGGCCGCCCTTTGCAGCATCAATGCCGAGGGACGCATCGAACTGGCCGGCGGCAATCAGAACATGGAAATCACCCTTTCGGCGAAAGACCAGGACGCGGGACCGGCCATCGAATGCCTCACGGACGGCGACACGCAAATGACCGGCCGCTACAGTTTTGACGGCACGCTCAACCTGTCCCTGGCGACCAAACCGCCCCTGAGGGGGCTCGACGGCACCCTGTCCCTACGCGTCAGGGACGGAAGGATCAACCGGTCCATCCCCCTGACCGGTTTGTTTTCGCTTTTGACCCCTACGGAATACTTCAAGGGGCTTCCCGACCTCCGAAAGGAAGGTCTCAGCTTCTCGACCGTCACCATCGACGGCGATATACGCCGGGGAGTCCTGTCGCTGAAAAACGCGGTCCTTGACGGTTCGACCATGCTGATCATGGCGGAGGGGACGGTGGACTTGTCTGAACGCAAAGCGGACGTGACCATGCTGGCAGCGCCCTTCAAGACCCTGGACAGCATGTTCAGAATCCTGCCGGAGAGGAAAGGGGACCGCCTTGCTTCACTGGTCGCGATCGGCGTGAAGATGACCGGCGATATCCACAATCCCGATTTTTCGCTCCGGCCGCTCACCGGCATCGGCACCGGCCTGATCGGCGTGATGCAAAGAATATTGAAGACACCGTTGAGGATCATCGAGTCTCTCATCCCGGTCCCGAGGAAATAGGGTTCATCCGGATGAAACAAAACAGACGAAGAATCAGACAACCATCATAGGGGGTCGCCATGAAAATAGTCGCCATCAATGCAAGTCCCAAGCGAGACGGATCTGTGTCCACCCTCGTGGAAGAAGTGTCCAAAATGGTCGCGGAAAAAGGGGCCGAGGTGGATCAGTTAAGGCTCTCCACCCTGAATATCGGATATTGCCGATTCTGCATGGCCTGTTACAGGGACCCGGGGTCCCCAATAGGGAAATGTTCGTTGAATGACGACATGAAATGGATCCTTCCCAAACTAAAGGACGCAGACGGATACATCATGGCGACGCAGGTCAGCAGCGGCCATGCCAACGCAATTTTCAAGACTTTTATTGAAAGGTGCGCATACACGGTGGGTTCTTCCAGGGGTCGAATTCTCTGGCTGAAGGGGGTTCCCGTCTCCAGGTTTACCGACCGCCGGCGTTTTGCCGTCACCATAGCGGCCGCGGGTACGATACCCGCCTGGCTCCGAAAACTTTGCGACACGGCCACCCACCAGATGAAGGAACTGGCAAAGCTCGCGTTCAATGCCACGGTCGTCGGAACACTATACGCCGGCGAAATCACTTTCAAGGGGTTGCAGGAAAAAGACAGACGGAAAGCCCGCCGGCTCGGCCAGACGCTGGTTGCCCGAATACAAAAAAACCGGAATTGACCCTGCCCGGGTCAAGACGGGCGCTTCGACCCAACGACAAACAACCCAATGCGGGTGAGCGGTTTCAACCGCAATCCGCCTCTGCCGCGTTCGATACCATGCAGACCCTATCGGGCGTCTTTATTACGGTTCCGTGGCCGGCGCGCCCGGCGACACCCTGGATCTCACGGTCACACGCGGCGGCGAATTGATCTACTCGGCATCCAGCGTCATTCCGGGCACTGTGAACTTCTCGAATCCGAGCGCCGGACAGGTCGCCGAGACGGGATGTGGCGGCGCAATGGAATGCGAAGGACGGCTACAAAATCAAGCTGAACCAGTACGCGCCGATCCAGTCTCCCGCGACGGGCAACATAACCTTCCATCTCCGATTTGACAAATATACCGTTGCCATCGGATCGGTAACCCTGGTGGACGGTCAGACGGGGCAAACAAAATACCAGTGGTCCAAGGCGAGAATATACAAATCTGAAAGGCAGAAATATGGATTCACGATCCCCGCGCGACAGGGCGACGTTCTCGTGATCGGCGAAAGACACGTCGACACCATTTGGGGACCCACGTTTAACTATTGATGAACGGTGCGATGGCTCCGGCAAGAAACGGATCAGGTTCATCCGTCTGATGCGGGCAGACCAACGAGGCGTGATTGAAGACGCATCGCGCTCGCCTTGCGCAATTACAATGCAAGCGGCCCTTCCGTCTTTTCAAGCTTCCGCCCGCCTCAGGTATTCATTCCACTTGTTGTCGACCCACCGCTGGAGCCGTCCCAACTGCTCCATGCTCATCTTCTTGAACCGCCCCTGCCGCTCCACGAAGTTGACCACCGGGGCGCGGGCGCCCTTTTCGGCCAGGGTTTTGCTGCGGCCGGTGAAGCGGAACTTCCCGTTTTCGATCTCGTAGAGGACGGTGATCCCGGTCTCGACGGCGAGCCGGCCGATCTTGACCGTGTCTTTCGGGGGAAAGGCCCAGCCCGGGGGGCAGGGGGTTGCGATCTGAAGGTAGCGGGGTCCCTTGATCCGCTTGGCCTTCACGAACTTTTCGTAGAGGTCGATCGGGAAAGAGGGGGAGGTCGTGGCCAGGTACGGGAGGTCGTGCCCCTCCATGATCTTCATCATGTCCTTCTTGTTCTGCTGCTTGGTGAGGACGGGTGTCGTCGTGGTCAGCGCCCCCATCGGGGTGGCGCTGGAACGCTGCGTTCCGGTGTTCATGTATCCCTCGTTGTCGTAGCAGACGAAGATGAAATCCGTTCCGCGCTCGGCAGCCCCGGAGAGCGCCTGGATCCCGATGTCGTAGGTTCCCCCGTCGCCGGCGATCGCGACGACCGTGATGTCGCTGCGGTTCATGGCCGATAACCCCGCGACGATCCCCGAGGCCGAGGCCGCGGTGCTCGCGAAGGTGCAGTTGAGGCAGGGGATTTTGACCGACGTGATCGGATAGAGGCCGTGAAGGACCGTGAGGCAGCTCGCCGGGAGCGTCAAGATCGTATTTTCCCGGAGGGCCTTCAGGACGTATCGGTACGCCAGCGAGAGGCCGCACCCCTGACAGGCACGGTTTCCCGGAAGGATGTATTCTTCGCTGTTCACCTTGAAGAGTTTTTCCGGCATGTCGTCACTCCTTCTCGCAGTTCAGCCACGTCTGCCGTTCGATGGTCCCCTCGGCAATGGATGCCAGCGAGGAACGGGTGGCCTCGGCCAGTTCGTGGGCCTTTACATCCCGGCCGCCGAGACCGGCGATATAGTTGTGGATCGGCGTCCGGATGCCGCTCCCGTAGAGGGCCGCCTTGATGTCGGCCGAGAGCGCGCCTTCATAGCCGTAGCTGATGTTCTTCTCGAAAACGACGATCGCCTTGGTTCTGCCGAGAGACTCCCGGACCTCCTCGCGCGGAAACGGACGATAGACCCGGATGCCGACGACGCCGGCCCGGACCCCCCGCTCCCGGAGGATGTCGGCGGCGGTCGTCGCCTCGGTCGCGATCGACCCCATGCCGGTCAGCAGCACCTCGGCGTCGTCCGCCCGGTAGCTCCAGAGCATTCCGCCGTGGTCGCGGCCGAAGCGCTCCGCATAGTCGTTGCCGGTCCGGACGATCACGTCGCGCGCTTTCTCCAGCGCGTGCTGCAGCTTCCAGCGCATCTCCATGTAGCCGTCGCGCAGCACCCCCTCCGCATCGCGCCGCTGCCCGGGGAAAATCACCGGGTTGATGTTCCGGGGATCCTCGGGGCAGAGGATCGTATGGGGTTTGTAGGGGGGCAGGAATTCGCAGACCTTCTCGGCATCGGGGATCTCCACCGGCATCATGGTGTGGGACAGGACGAAGCCGTCATAGCAGACCATGACCGGACAGTAGACCTCCTCGGCGATCTTATAGGCCTGGATCACCGTATCGAGGATTTCCTGGTTGTCCCGGCAGTAGATCTGCATCCAGCCCGTATCCCGCTGGGCGATGGAGTCCTGCTGGTCGTTGAAGATCGACCAGGGGGCGCCGACGCCGCGGTTGATGCAGCACAGGACGATCGGGAGGCGCGAACCGGCCGCCCAGTGGAGCTGCTCGTGCATGTAAAGGAGGCCGTGCGACGAGGTCGAAGTGAAGACCCGGGCGCCGACGGTGGAGGCGGCGACGCAGACGGTCATCACCGAATGTTCGCTCTCCACCCGGACATACTCGGCCTTGAGTTCGCCGCGCTCGACCCAGTTCGCGATCGTTTCGGTCACGGAGGTGGAGGGGGTGATCGGATAGGCGGAGACCACCTGGACCTTGCAGAGCCTTGCCCCCCAGGCCGCGGCCGAGTTTCCGGTCATGATCTGGACATTGCTCATTTTTTCGCCTCCTCGTGCGTTACCATCGTGATCGCCTGCGCGGGGCATTCCTCGGCGCAGATCCCGCACCCTTTGCAGTAGTCGAGGTCGATCCGCGGCGGACTTCCCGCGGCGACGATCCCCTCCGGGCAGTAGAGCCAGCAGAGGTAGCAGGCCGATCGCTTCTTGATCGCGGCGATGCATTTCGCCGGATCGATGACCGGGGTGGCGTCCCGCCAGTCTCCGGTTCGCCCCGCCTCGCCGACGGCCGGTTTGCACATGGCGGAAATGTGATCGTCTTTTTGTTCCATAGCGTGCCTTTCTGGGAGAAAACAGCGACGGCCGCCTGTCGGGGCCGGGCAAAAGCGCCCGCCGGCGCTATTTGATTGTTGCCGCCTCGTAAGCGGCCCGGAGCGCCGCGATGTTTGTTGCCGCCGCCGTTCCGGAAAGTTTCCACTTGAGCCCCTGTTCCAGATGCGCGATATCGACCAGTCCCGAGGCCTTCGAAAAAACCCCCAGCATCGGGGTATTGACGATCGGCGCCCCCTCCTTGAAGAGATGGAACTGCAGCGCGATGGCCGCCGCGTCCGCCGCGGCAACCCGGATGCCGTCGGGGACATCCAGCTCGTCCGGCTTCTGGGTCGTATTGACAATGAGCCATCCGCCGGGTTTCAGCGATCCCAGGATGTCGATCACGCCGAAGAGGGAGGGATCCAGAACGACGGCCACGTCGGCCCGTTCGATCTGGGAAAAGGTCCGGATCGGCGTGTCGGAGATCCGGGTGGATGCCGTCAGCGGCGCCCCCCTTCGCTCCGGGCCGAAGGTCGGGGCCGACGTGACCCCTTTGAATCCCTGGAGATAGGCCGATTCGGCCAGGATCTGCGCGGCGATGACGACGCCCTGTCCGCCGCGGCCGTGCCATATCACTTCATGCATGCCCTTTTCCTCAAAAAAGTCGTTACGCTTCCGAAAACAACAAAGCCATGGATTTTCCACCCATGGCTTTTAGGATTCGTTCATTTTCCGGGATGATCAACTCCTGAAAGCGACGGGCAATGGGCGTACACCCACCCCGGGAAGGGCGAGGCGCAACAGGAGGCCCCGGCGAAGCAGGTCCCGGCTCGAACGCATCCTTCTCAATGGATCATTCCTGTTCATAAAACACCCCCGGTCACGAAACGGAGCAGGAACGTAGAACAAAATCCGGGCGATGTCAATGATGAATTTGGTCTTTTGAAGAACGGATTTGAAATCGATTCCCGGGTTCCCAAAGCGATTTGCTGGCGGTGGCTGCCCGTTGCGGGAAAGGGGGCGACGGGTTTTCCGGCCGTTGACGCCGGCGCGGCGATCTGATAGAAAAATGCCGTCATTGAGACGATATCAACGATTCGGGAGGGATGATATGGATCTGGGACTGAAGGGGAAGGTGGCGCTGGTGGCCGGCGGGAGCATGGGGCTCGGCAGGGCGGTGGCGCTGGAACTGTCGCGGGAGGGGGCGAAGGTTGCCATCGGCGCTCTCGACGATTCCCACCTGCACGAGGCTGCGGATGGGATCCGGCGCGAAACGGGCGGCGAGGTGATGGCCGTTCCCGCGGATGTCAGCGATGCCGAGCAGGCGAAGGGGTTTGTCCGCAAAGCGATCGACCGCTTCGGGACGGCGGACATTCTCGTGAACAACGCGGGAGGCCCTCCTTCGGCGGATTTCCTCGAGATCGACGAGACGCTCTGGGAGAAGGGGTTCCGCCTCAACCTGCTCTCGACGATCCTGATGACCCGCGAGGTGGTGCCGGTGCTGAAGGCGAAACGGTGGGGGCGGATCATCAACATGACCTCGATCTCGGTCAAGCAGCCGATCGACGGCCTGATCCTCTCCAACACCGTCCGGATGGGGGTCATCGGCCTGGCCAAGACGCTCTCCACCGAACTGGCCCCGTTCAATGTGACCGTGAACAGCGTCTGTCCCGGATACACGCTGACGGAGCGGGTCCGGAACCTGGCAAAGGTGACCGCGGAAAAAGAGGGGACGACGCCGGAGACGGTCATCGGCCGCTGGGAGGCGTCCATTCCGATGAAGCGGCTCGGGACGCCGGAGGAGTTCGCCGCGCTCGTGGCGTTTCTCGCCTCCGACCGCAGCGGCTATATCACCGGCGCCGCGATTCAGATCGACGGCGGCTGGTACCGGGGGGTGATGTAGGCGTTCCAAGACTGGGAAATCGTGATCCCTCGGCGCGCTGGACATTTTCCGACCGAAAAATCTCCAATGCGCGCTTCCGGGATACGCGATTTCCCAGTAGCGCGATCCCATCCTTGAAATAATAGGGCGCTGTCCCTATGTAAACCGGTATTTCAGCAGCGTCCAGAGGGCGGAGAACCCGTGCCGCCAGGTGATCTTCTTTCCTTCCGCAAAGTTTCTGCCGTAGTAGGAGATGGGGATTTCATAGATCCGCCACCGTTTGTTCCGGCAGATCTTGGCCGTCAGTTCCGGTTCCACGGAAAAATCATCCGATTCGATCCGGATGCCTTCGAGAACCTCCCTGCGGAACATCTTGTAGCAGGTCTCCATGTCGGTCAGCGTCACGTTGTAGAGAATATCGGTCAGGAATGTCAGAAATCCGTTTCCGACCCGGTGCCAGAAGAGGTGGACCCGCTGCGGTTTTCCACCGGAGAGCCGCGAGCCGTAAACGACGTCGGCGACGCCGTCGCGGATGGGCCGGATCATCTCGTTGAATTCCTCCGGGTCGTACTCCAGGTCCGCATCCTGGATCGTCACAACCTCCCCGGTGACGTGGCTGAACCCGGTCCGCAGCGCCGCCCCCTTGCCGCGGTTCCGTTCGTGAAAGAAGAGCTTCACGCGCCGGTCGAACGTCGCCTGCTCCAGGATTTCCCTGGTGCCGTCGCTGGAGCCGTCATCGACCAGGATGATTTCCGCGACGATCTCCAGGTTCAACACCTTCTCGATGATCCGCAGGACCGTTCCCCGTTCGTTATAGACGGGGATGACGACGGACAGGATCCGCTCCGGTTTGCGTTCGAAATTCATTTTCTTCTCCTTGTTTTTCCGGATTTGCCTCTCCCGGTCGATCCTGTTTCCGGCCATGCGGCCGCCGCTTTCGGACCGCCGCCCGCGGATGGGTCCGGTTCCGGCGAGCTGGCGATCATGAAGCCCATAAAGATCGCGCTTGGCCACAACTGCAGGAAGAGGCGGTTCAGCGACGTGGCGAGGTGGTAGCCCAGATCGCGCGGGGTCAGCACGTAGACGAAGAAAAAGCCGAGCAGCATCAGGCCGAGGACGGCGGCCGACCGGACGAGCGCGATCCGCTCCCGCCGGTCGATCCGCGCGCCCATCAGGAAAAGATAACCGATCAGGACCGCCGTGGTCACGGCGCCGCCGATGTTCAGGCTCATCCCCTTGCGGGCGTCGAACAGCCCCTGCGTAAAGCTGATCCCGGTGATGAGAAAGGCCTTTGCGACCTCCGCGTAGCGGCCGAAGTCCGTCAGTTTGGCCGCGACGGCGGCCGCGTCGAATCCCGCCACCAGATCGTTCGTCGGGGAGAACTGCGTCTTGAAACAGGCGATCGCCAGCAGGACCGGCAGCGCGCCGGCCAGGAACCGGGCGGTCCCGCGCCATGCCGCTTTCCATCCTCCTGTGTATCCATCCGTGAATAATAGGGTTGCCGCGACGATCGGGAAAAACAGCAGCCCCTCGTTCTTCGTCCAGGCGCTCAAAGCGGCGGTCAGCCCCGCCAGGATCAGCGCGCCTGGGGGATTGTCCGGGGAGCTTCTTGGCCGGTGGAGCAGGACGAGGGTGGCCAGCATGTAGAAGGCGAGCGGAATGTCGGCGAACTGGGAGGCCCCCATCATGATGAAGAGAGGGGTGCCCAGCAGAACCATGGCGCCCAGATAACCCTGGGTCCGGCCCCGAAGATGGGCGAGCGCGAACAGCAGCAGACCGACGGTGAGGATCCAGAAGAAAAAGGCGAAAGCGGCCGGGACAAGGACGCTCTCCGCGCCCATGTACTTCCACGAGCGGACGATGGAGAGCGGCAGCAGCAGCGGGTAGTCCCAGTGGGTCCACCAGTCCATCCCGCCGGAGAAGACCTCGCGCCATGCCTCGCCCATCCGGTACAGAAACCGGGCGTGCATGTTCCAGATCAGCCAGGCATCCCATTTGCCGTGGGGCGCCTCCCGCCAGGCGAAGAAGAAAGAGGCCAGCGAGGCCATCAGCTCGATGGAGAGGATTCCCGCCAGCAGCAGCTCCAGCGGGGTCCGTTTGGTTTTTTTCGGGATCGATTGCGGCGGATCCTGCGCGACGCCCCGCCGCAAAACCGCGAAGCCGATCCCGCCGAGAAGCAGGCAGAAGAGGAGGTCGATCCAGAGGATGTAGCCGGTAATTCCGGCCGTCATGCAGGCAAAGTAGAGGCAGGATGTGACGCCGATCCCGAGGCCGCCGCCGGCAAAGATCCGGAACGGCATGGCGTTTCCACCGTCTTTCGGGCCGGGAAGAAAAACGAGGGTCAGCAGGACGCCCGCGATCAGCGAGAGGAGCATGGATGCCGGAAAGGCGAGGGAGGGGGCGATCATGGTTTCCCCTCTCTCCGGTAGAGGATCAGGCCGTCGCCGAGATCGCGGAGTGGAACCAGGCCGTGTCTCTCCAGAAAGCCGGGCGCGGGCGGACCGTCGATGAAATTGCCGACGACCAGCGGGAGATCGGGCCGGTTGCGGACCAGCAGCGGGGCGAGGGTGTATTGCGTCAGCACGTACTGGGCGAGAAACTCCACATTGGTGAAGGTTTCTTCCGCGGTGAAGATCTCGCGGTTTTCGACCGTTGTCACATAGCCGACTTCGCCGGCGGGCGGCAGCAGCGGCCGGAGCTGGGCGATCCGCTCCTCGTGGATCGTGACCGGGTCCGTCTTCGGCAGGCTGGGTCGGAGACGGATGCTCTCCCAGAGGAGATTCAGCGCGGCGTAGCCGGTCAGCGCGACCAGCAGGATCACGCCGGTCGTCCGACGATAGGATGGGTACCTTCTTTTCATGGCGCTCACTTCCGCCTCTCTTCCGGATACGGATCATCCGGCGAAAACCGGCCGTTCGACCCCGCCCCGCCGGTCCCGATCCGAATCAATGTCTCCAGCCGCTCCATCAACGGCGGCAGCGTGGCCGGCGCCAGCGCGGAGATCGCGACGGCGTCGAAGCGCCGGCAGAGGGTTTCGAGGAGCGACCGGTCGGCGACGCGGTCCATCTTGTTGAAGACCCGGAGGATCGGCTTTTCGATCAGGTCCAGCTCCTGAAGGATCTTTTCGACGGCCGCGATTTGCGCCTCGAAGGCCGGGTTGCCCGCGTCGATCACATGGAGCAGGATGTCCGCCTCCTGGAGCTCGTCGAGGGTCGCCGAAAAGGCGGCGACAAGCTCTTTTGGAAGCTCCCGGATGAAGCCGACCGTATCGGTGATTACCGCCTCCGTGTCCCGCGGGAAGCGGAGGCGCGAACTCTTCGGGTCCAGCGTCGCGAAGAGACGGTCTTCGGTGAAGACGTCGCTCTTCGTCAGCGCGTTGAGCAATGTCGATTTGCCCGCGTTCGTGTAGCCGACGATCGAGATGACGGGAAGGCCCGCCCGGTCGCGGCGGCTGCGCCGCTGTCCCCGGCCCTTTTCGATCTTCTTGAGATCCTTCTCCAGATGGTGGATGCGGTCCCGGAGACGCCGGCGGTCCACTTCCAGCTTGGTTTCGCCGGGGCCGGTGCCGCCGATGCCCCCCGCCAGGCGGGAGAGGCCCGCGTCCTGCTGCGTGAGCCGGGGCAGCCGGTATTTGAGCTGGGCGAGTTCCACCTGGATCTTCCCCTCCCGGCTGTGGGCGCGCTTCGCGAAGATGTCGAGGATCACCTGGGTGCGGTCGATCACCTTCATCTCGGTGGAATCGGCGATGGAACGGATCTGGGCGGCCGTCAGTTCGTGGTCGAAGATCAGCAGGTTCGCGTCCATCTGCATGGCGCGGATCACGAGGTCGGAAAGTTTTCCCTTGCCGATCAGGAACCGCGGATCCATCTCGGAGCGGCGCTGGATCAGCGCGTCGAATACCTCCACGCCCGCCGTGCGGCAGAGCTCCCGAAGTTCCGCAAGCGATGCCTCCCCGTCGGACGCGGATTTTGTCTCCACGCGCACGAGAATCGCGCGATCGACGGCCTCCACCTTGCGGGTGGACTGCCGCTTCATGAACTCGCCTTCAAGGGCCGCGATGAACGCGGTGAAGTCGAGATCCAGTTCGGCGGGCCGCCGCGGGGAGAGAATCTGCCAGTAGCGGCCGTCCGGGTTTTCGGGGATCAGGTGGGCCGTATGGGCGAAACCGGGGAGGCCGTCCTCGCCGGCCTCGACCGCGCAGACCAGATCCAGCCTCAACAGCGCCAGGTCCGTCAGGTCGTCCGTGGTGAGTTCCTCGCCGCTCAGGTGGGTGTGGACCAGGCGAAGCCCCTTGAAACGGCGGGAGGAGGAGCGGAAGCCGTCCAGGCCCGGGATGAGGATATCGTGGTGGGAGCCCACGATCACGTAGGCGACCTCGCCCCGGCGGGTGATCAGGATGCCGATCTGCCGGTTGATCTCCCGGGAGATCTCGGTGAGCCGGCGGGCCAGGTCGTGGGTGACGATTCTCTCCGGTGGGATCCGCCGCCGGTAGATCTGCCCGATGCGCCGGATTTCATCGGCGCCGAGTCCCGTCAGATTGCCGTGAATCTTTTCGATGGCCGCTCCTTGGACTACGGGGTATTCCTCACCCTTTTTTCCATCCGGTCGAGGAAGGCCGCCCAGGCGTTGGTCCGGAAGGAGGCGACCCGTCTTTGGGTCTCCGCTGCTCCGCAATCCGGACAGGGCGGCCCCCCCTCGCCGACCTTCATGATCCGTTCGAAGAGACGGCCGCAACGCAAGCACATATATTCGTAGATCGGCATCCAATCCTCCGTTCATGCAAAATACCATGCAACGAAAGCAGGGTCAAGGGGCTGAGGGGATGGGATTTCGCCGGAGCGGGGAAATGCAACCGGGGTCGTCTTCAACGGAAAGGCGATAAAAAAGCCCCGGGGATTTCTCCCCGGGGCGGGTTCATAAGGTGGAAATTCGAGGGAACCGGCTGATTAGAAATTCAACGTCAGCTTGTTGATCAGCAGGTAGTCGTTGTCGACTTCCGCGTGTGCATTGGCACCCTTGAAGTAATCGCCTACAAAGAGATACCCTGCGCCAACCATGTAGGAGAGGTTGTCGTAGATCTTGTAGGTTGCCGACAGGTCAAATTCCGTACCCAGCACGTCATCGTCATAGCCGTGGGGCTTCTCGTTGACCTTGGCCCACGTCACGGCTGCGTCGATCTGGAATTTCGGCGTAACCTTGAAACCGCCGAACGCGTTGACCAGCATCATGTTGTACTTCTTGCTGGTGACGCCGGCAGGGCTGCTCGTGACGCCGCCGCCGCCCCAGGTGTTCAGGTCGTCGTTCATCAGGATCAGCGCGGGGTTCCAGCTCGTGCCGCCGCCGCCCGGATACTGCGTGACGTCTTCGTCATCGGGGTCCTGGCCCGAGGCATAGCCGAACTGCATGCCGGCAAATGCCGGGCCGAAATTTCCCTGCGCCTTCACGTAGCCGGCATAGGAATTCAGGTCTCTATCGGTTCCGCCTGTGTCAAACTCGGCGGCCTTGCCACCCCAGTAATCCAATTCCGCCTCGACATACACCGGGCCGAAGGTTGCCTTCATGTACGGTGCAATCAGGTATGTATTGGACTTGTAGCCGCCCAGCGAGGGATCCCGCTGACTGGAGTTTGCGTAGTACTTCATGAGCAGACCGGCGTTCCCGCCCGGGAACTTGAAGATCGGGGCGAGGGCGTAGGTGTCGTAATCCGCGTCGACATGGCGCTTCGCGGCGCCATAGGGGACTGCGGTGTCGGACTCGTAGAACTTCTCATAGATGGCCTGGATGGTCACGGGACCCACCGGCAGCAGATAAACGATCCGGGGACGCGTGGTTCCGCTGTCGCTGAACGCGGTGCCCCATTCATCCGCCGCCTGATAGCCGACCTGGAACGCGCCGATGGCGGTCTTGAACGTCACATAGGCGCGCTCGAACTCGACGTTCTCCTGAACGCCGCGTCCGGGCTCGTACGTGGGATTCTGCTTCCGGCTGAGCGGCTCGTCGGAGAAGTTGACGTTCTTGAAGTTCGTCTGCCCCCACTGTTTCTCCAGCGCATCCAGCCGCATCGTGAAGGTCAGTCCTTCGGCGATCGTGAAAACGGGCTGGATCCTCGTCCGGGTGTAGAAAAAGGCGCGCGAGGTGTGGTCATCCTCTTTCACCGCGCCCGAGTTGGCCCAATAGACGCCGGACAGGTAGTACTGCCCGCCGAACTTTACGTCGACGGCGGACGCCGTCATGCTGAAGGCGAAGATCAGCCCCAGCGACAGTAAAACGACCAAAAGTTTCTTCATTTCTTTCCTCCTGAATTCGTCTGTTTTGGTCCCCACGGGCATGGGAACCCTGGACAACCGACGCTTTCGCGTCTCCGCTTGCGGCCCGCGATCCGCCGGTTCGAACCCGGCAGCGGAATCTCGCTACATTACTGCATTCCCGAAGGCCGCCGATCAACCCTGCTCGGTACACCACCTCCTTTCACTGTTTTCTGGACGGTAGCTAACACCACCCGTAGGCGATGTCAAGCCCGAATCTTGATCCCGAATCCCGATCCGTTCGACCGTAGGATGCGATCCCAAACGGATCGCCTTCCCATCTGCAAGCCCCATACCAGCAGCCGATTTTCCGGGAGCGACGGATCCCGCCCGAAGCCGAACGGGGCGCTTTGATCATTATAAACCAATAAATACAATAAATTGCGTTGTATCATGGGTCGACATCCTTTCCCGGCCCTCCGCTTCGATCAGGGGCTGCGGTTTGGAAGGACGGGCGAGAGATGAGGCAAAAGGGACCGGACCCGCGGCGCGGTGTGGCAAAAAAAACACAAATTGCCGTCAGAGAGTGGCGGCAGCGCCTCGCGGATGGGCGGGATCGGATCGCCGGATGGAGGAGGGGCAAACCGCGTCGGCACGGGTCCGTTTTTCCGCCCGAACGGGTTTGTTTTCCGTTCCAAAATAGTTCTTGACATCCGGGAAATCTTGATATAGAGCTGACCCAAAATGACATGACCTCTGGTCATATAGTGACCGCCGTTCACGATCGGTGACGTCTCCGGGCGGTTCGAATTCTGTTTCCTGATTTTAGATATTCCGACGCGGCAGTTTTGCTGGTTATGATACGAAACCAATCGGCTTGGACAGGGGTGTTCCCGGTTCTCCTTCGGAGAGCGGAGGCCTTTTGTCCGGGGCGGATTGGGGTTGCCGGACCGGTATCCTTTTACCCTGATCATCCATACAGACCAGATGCGGATGGAACGGCGGGATTCCCCGGCAAGGGGTCACGGCGGGTCCGGGAAGGCAACGATGCGGGTGGTACGGTCGCTCAAACCTGAAAAATGATTTCAGTCAAAAAAGGGAGGTCACAATGGGAGAAGCGGAAAAGGTAGAGTTGAAAGAGGTTTATCCGGTACAGGAGAGGGTTCGTAAAATCGCTTACATCAAGAGCCGGGAGGAGTACGAGGCGCTCAACGCGGAGTTCATGGCCGACCCGTCGGCCTGGTGGGCCAAGCAGGCGGATGAGTACCTGACCTTCTTCAAGAAGTGGGACAAGGTCGAGGACTTCAACTTCGACATCCGCAAGGGGCCGATCTACGTGAAGTATTTTGAGGGCGCGAAACTGAACGTCGCCTACAACTGCCTCGACCG
>DIKL01000113.1 GCA_002424545.1 Syntrophaceae bacterium UBA5619 | reverse complement strand
TCCACCAAGTGGCGTAGGTGGAAAATTTATAACCGCGCTGATACTCGAATTTATCGACCGCCTTCATCAGTCCGATATTGCCCTCCTGGATCAGATCCAGGAACTGAAGGCCCCGGTTCGTATATTTCTTCGCGATGCTGACGACAAGGCGCAGATTGGCTTCCACCAATTTCCTCTTCGCGATCTCCGCCTTCCTCTCTCCTGTCTCGATGGCCACCATCGCCCTCTTCAAGGCCGTCACGGAGAGTCCGGTCTCCTGCGTGATCTTCTTGAATTTGCGGTTCGCTCCCCGAATAATCTGTTCGCAGAATCTCAATTTTTCCAGGGACACCTGTGCTTTTTTCGCCGCCTGCTCCCCTCTTTTGGGGGATTTTCTCATCTTGGCCAAAATCTCTTCCATCTGGGTCAGCGATAGGCCTGTATCCTTCTTGCACCGGCGAACCGCTTCTTCCACCTGTTCCACCTGATTGACCCAAACGCGGAGGTTGGCCACCATCCGGTCGATCTGTCGCTTACTGAAGCGGACCTTTCGGCAGAGCTTGACAATACTGTGGAGGTTTTTATCAAGTTCCTCCTTGAGCGCCTGCCTTTCTTCGGCGTCGATCCCCTTCGCTCCGAGTTTTTTTCGGATGAGATCGTTCTTCCCGTCCAGGCGCGTCACCTTATCGAGCAGTTTGGTGACCCGCTCCCGATGCAGGTCCTCTTCCATGACGCCGTCCTCGTCTTCGAGATTGTCCACGACACTCTTGACGCGGATGGCTCCGCTTTTCAACTGGGCGCCGATATTGACCACATCCTTCAGGGACGTGGTCACGCTGAAGACGGCCTCCATGCTCTCCTTGGCGCCCTCTTCGATCACCTTGGCAATTTCAACCTCGCCTTCCCGGCTCAGCAGCGAGACCAGCCCCATCTCCCGCAGATACATTTTTACCGGATCGCCGGTCCTGCCGACCGCCGGCAACAGGCCGAGGATGTCTTCCCGTTTGCTGTCCGCCCGGTCGTCCGTCGGCTTCTTGACGACCAGTTTTTCTCCCTTGTCCGAATCGATGATATCAATATTCTTCTCGCCGAAGAGCATGATGATATCATCGATCTGATCGGAGGAGATGATATCGGAGGGGAGCAGATCATTGACGTCGTCGTAGGTCAGGAACCCCTTCTCCTCTCCCAGCGTAATCAACTTCTTGAATTCATCCGATTCAATCTCTTTTGCCATATCGATTTCTCCCGGCATCCCGTTCAAGAATCCATCAGCCGCTCTTCTCCGGCCGACCGATGTTTCTCATGAAATAATCCTTGCGCAACTCAGCCCAGTTCTTTCTCTTCCCGAAGGAGCCTGTCTTTTTCCCGCAGGAGCTCGTCACACATCATGCGATCTCCGGCTCCCTCGGCCTTGACGATTTTCGCCTTCAAGAACCGGTGACGTTCCTTGTACCATTTCCGTTGGATCTTCCGGACGGTATCGGCAATAAGGCGATCCATCCATTCGGTCTGATAGGGGCTTTCCCGCATCAGCAGGTCGATGAACCTCGTTTTCATCGGTCCTTCCGTCACCTTGTTCAGCAGGGAAAACATGTCCGGTATCGTCCCGCCTTCTTTCTCGAAGGCCGTCAGCAATTCCTCTCCCAGGGACCTCAGTTCTTCCGTCGCGAAACAGGCCAGCACGCCGGATGCCGCGACCGTCCGAATCCGGTCCGGACACTCGAGCATCATGTGGATCAGGCTCAATTCCAGAGGATCCGGTTCCCGAACGGTCCGCTTCTTCTGCGGGGCGGGCGATGGCGCCGCATGGGTCAGAACCTGAAAAACCTCCGACTTCAGGACATCCTGATCGACGTTCAGCGTCTCGGACACCTTCTTGATGAACAGGTTTCGCTCGACCGCATCCCCGATCCGGGAAAGGAAAGCAACGGCCTCCCGCAATTTGTCCCGCTCATCCTCCAGAGACCCCCTTCGGCCGAGAATTTCTTCGATGTAATAATCGACAATCGGCACGGCATGGGCCACCAGGTCCTGCATCTTTCCCCGCCCGCGGATCCTGACGAAGTCGTCCGGATCATGGCCGTCGGGGAGAATGACCGCCCTGGCATGGACATTTCCCGCCAGAAACAGTTCCATGCTTCTCGCCAAAGCCTTCCGTCCGGCTTCATCCGGATCGAACACCGCCACGACGCGGGGCGCATAACGCCGAAGCAGGTCGACCTGGGAACGGGTCAGCGCCGTTCCGAGCGTGGCCACCACATTCCGAATACCGGCGCTCCAGAGGGCGATCAAGTCGAAATATCCTTCGACGAGCAGCGCGAAACCGGCTTGCCGGATCGCCTCCCGTGTACGGGAAAGCCCGTACAGATTGTTTCCCTTCGTATAAACCGCCGATTCGGGGGAGTTCATGTATTTCGGTTCGCCCTCCCCCAAAACTCGGCCGCCGAAGGCAATCACGTGACCGTTGACGTCTTCAATGGGGATCATCAATCTCCCGCGAAACCGGTCGTAAAATCCATTCCCCGATCCGCGCTGCACCGCAAGACCGGCCTGTTCGACCAGCTTCGCCGGAATCCCTTTACGCTCCAGAAAATCAAGGAGACGGCTCCACCCCTCCGGGGCAAAACCGATTCGGAACGTGCCGATCGTTTCCGCTTCGACTCCCCTCTTCCGGAGATACTCCCGGGATGGCTCACCCGCCGGCGATTGGAGCGTTCTTTCAAAATGACCCGCCGCAAGTTCGTTGACCCGGCGAATCTGTTCAGCCAGTGCACCGTGTTCCCGTTCCGCGCGGCTCAAGGGCCGTTCGGGAATGACCACTCCCGTCTTTCCCGCCAAATGACGGACCGCCTCGGGAAAGGTCAGATGGTTGAGCTTCATCAGAAAGGAAACCGCATTCCCTCCCTCGCCGCAGCCGAAGCAGTAGAACATCTGTTTGTCCGGACTGACCGTAAAGGAAGGGGTTTTCTCGCGGTGAAAGGGACATAGTCCGAGAAAATTCCGTCCCGCCTTCTTCAGGGTCACATACTCCCCGATCATGGAAACGATATCGACGCGTCGCCGGACCTCCTCGATCTTATCCTCGGGAATCGACCCCTTCAAAGGACAACCCCCTATGCGGACAATGCCCGTTTGACCTTGTCGCCGACCGTTTTGCCATCAACCTTGCCGGCCACCTTCGGCATCAGAACCTTCATCACCTTTCCGATATCGCGGACACCCGCGGCGCCCGTCTCCCGGATCGCCTCGGCAATGATTTCATCGAGAGCCTCTTCGGACATCTGCGCCGGCATAAACTCACGGATCACTTTGAGTTCCGCCTCTTCCTTCTCGACAAGATCGGCCCTGCCGCCCCTCTCAAACTGTTCGATGGAGTCCTTCCGTTGCTTGACCATGGAGGAGAGAAGTTGAAGGAATTCAGCCTCGTTCAGCTCGCGTTTCAGATCGATTTCGCGATTGTGCAGACCATTCTTCAGCATGCGCACCGTCGACAGCCGAACCTTGTCCGTCGCCTTGGCCGCCAGGATCATCTCCTGTTCGATTCTGTCTTTGAATGTCATGACCTTTGGGCCTCCCGTCCGGTTAAAATAGATCATCTTCCCTTTTTGTCAATGACGGGCGACGCTTTCAGGCGAGGCCGTCCCGGAGTTTCCGGCCACCCAACAGATGCATGTGGAGGTGGGGAACAACCTGCCCCCCCTCTTCATTGCAGTTGATCACCACCCGGAATCCCCGCCGGTCGACCTCCTTCAAACGGGCAACCGCTTGGGCGGCGGCCATCATCGCCCGCAGATCCGCCATTTCGTCCGAATCCTCGTCCATCAGCGTGGCGATGTGCTTTCTGGGGATGATTACGATATGAACCGGGGCCATCGGCTGGATGTCCTCAAAGGCCAGCACCCGCTCATCTTCATATACCTTCCGGCAGGGAATCGTCCCGGCCGCTATTTTGCAGAACAAGCACCCTTCCATGCGCACCTCCCTCATCGAGACCCTTGGAAATCGCCCTCCCGGATGAAACGCGCCGGCGTTCACGTTACGCTTCTCGTACCCGACCCCTTGTCCGTTCGATCGCCTCAGCGAGGGACAGGGCGCCGGTATAGAGGGCCTTCCCGGCAATCACGCCGACAACGCCCCGCTTCTCCAGGGGCAGGAGCCTCTCGATATCGTTGATCCCCGACACCCCACCCGAGGCGATCACCGGGATCCCGACCACATCGGCCAGCTCCCCCGTCGCCTCGATGTTCACGCCGGTTTCCATACCGTCCCGGGCGATGTCCGTATAGACCAGGGCGGCGGGCCCATCTTCCATAAACCGGCGCGCCAGCGCCAGCGCGGTTTCTTCCGTTCTTTCCGTCCATCCCCGAACGGCGACGCGACCTCCGACCGCGTCGATTCCCAGAATCACCCGGTTCGGAAACATACGACAGGCTTCATGGGCGAACGACGGATCCATGAAAACGGATGTTCCGAGGATCACCCACCGGACCCCCGTCCGGAGATAGGATTCCACGGTTTTGATGTTTCGGATGCCCCCTCCCACCTGGATCGGCAGGCCCGTTTCCGCGACCATCTTGCGGATGACCGCCTCATGGCGGGGAATGCCCGCGAACGACCCGTCCAGATCCACCACGTGCAACCGTTCGGCGCCCTGCCGCTTCCAGGCCGCCGCCGTTGCCACCGGATCATCCGCGTAAACGGTTTCCCGGTTGAGGTCGCCCTGCCGCAGGCGCACGCACCGTCCCCCCTTCAAATCAATCGCGGGGATGACCATCATCGCAAGATCCTTTAAAAAAAGAAAGAATTTCCACCGTGAGGGAAATTCCGTTCAGGTCCGGCGATTCGGGATTTCCAAAACGCTCAGGGTAGACCGGGAAAGCTCTCCAAGATCTTCTCCAGACCTTCTTCCGCAAGTTCTTCCGCCGTAACCCACCTTGCCTTCTCCCGGTAGAAGGAGCCGATCTGCAGGAGATCCTCCATCAGCGAACTCTGCGTCCGGTCAAAGGCGGCCCGCCAGACCAGAACCCCATCCTCAACCCGGAGCAGGTGGATTTCCAGCGCAACCGACGCCGGCTGCTCAACGGAGAAGGATGCCCCCTTTCTCTCCCGGAATCGGTAGAGATAGCCGATCACGATTCCCTCCGCTCCCAATTCGCTTCCCACATTGCGCAGGATCTGACGGAGCGGAGCCTTAAGAGACTCCGAGGAAACGCGGTGATACATCCCGGCGACACGGTCGCCCGCGATCACACGGAATTTCGGTTTTCTTTTTTCCAGTTGTTCCAAGAAGCGCTGCTCCACCATGGCCTCAGGAGTTCCGGCGGTTCTCATGGCGTTGAAAATCACCCCGCAGATGGGACAGCTCACGGAGCCGCCGTGCGGCTCTTCGGGGACGATCTGTTGAAAGGGAAGCACCGCGATCCGGTCGAATACGATCCTCCCTTCGGGAACCGCAATGCCTTCATCCTGACGATGGTGACAAGCGACAAGCGTCGAGAGAAAACCGATTATCAGCAGAATGTAGAAAAACCTTCGGAAGCAGGACGATTTTTTGATGATTCCACCCCCCTTTGCCTTTGCCATCAAGCCCTTACCACCCCTGGGATACAACCCCAAACGGCCGATTCGATTCGCGGCCTTCAAACCTCCAGGGAACCTTTGGTGGACAGGACCCCCTCGATTCGTTCGTCGATCGCGACCGCCTCGCGGAAAGCGCGTGCAAAGCCCTTGAAAATCGCCTCGGCCATATGATGACTATTCGTACCATAGATGAGATTGACATGCAATGTGATTCCGCTATGGTCAGAGAATGATTTGAAAAATTCTCTAAGCAGGGACGGATCGAATTCCCCGATTCTTATCGCGCCGAGGTCGGCCGTCCAGACCAGGCAGGGTCGGCCGGAGAGATCCATCGCCACCCGGCAGAGGCTTTCATCCATCGGAACCAGCGCCGAACCGTATCGGCCGATTCCTTTTCGTTCTCCGAGGGCCTTCCGCACGGCCTGGCCCAGGCAAATCCCAAGGTCCTCCACGAGGTGATGATCATCGACCGCGGTATCTCCGCGCCCCCGCACCTCCAGATCGATGAATCCGTGTCGTGCAAAGAGGTTCAACATGTGGTCGAGAAAGGGGATCGTGGTGTCGATGCGGCCTTCTCCTTTCCCGTCTAGAACGATCGCGACGGAAATCTCCGTCTCCGCGGTTTTTCTCCGGATCGTCGCCTTTCTCATGGTCTCGCCTCCATCAGATGACCTTGTTCAGGGGGTACTCGATGATCCCCTCGGCGCCCGCCTCTTTCAACAGCGGGATCAGATCACGGACGATGCCGCCGCTGACGATGGTTTCCACCGCCAGCCAATCCTTCGAATGAAGGTTGGAGATGGTCGGCGCCTTCAGGGCAGGCAGCAGGATCACCAGTCTGCCGAGATTCTCCCGCGAGACGTTCATCTTCAGTCCCACCTTTCCCATCGCCTGCAGCGAACCATTGAGCAACAGACGGATCTGCTCGATTTTCTGTTTTTTCCAGGGATCTCCCCACGCTTCACGATTCGCGATGAGTTGGGTGTTGGTTCTCAACAATTCATGGATGATCTTGAGCTTGTTGGCCCGGATGGTATTCCCCGTTTCCGTCACCTCGACAATCGCATCCACCAATCCTTCGACCACCTTGGCTTCGGTCGCACCCCAGGAGAACTCGACCTGAACCCGGATATTGCGCTCGGCGAAGTAGCGTTTCGTGAAGTTGACCAACTCCGTCGACAACCGCCTTCCCTCCATATCCTCGATCGAACGGATCGGCGAGTCCTCCCGGACGACAAGCACCCAGCGCGCCTGCTTCGTCGAGGTCTTGGAGTAGATCAGGTCCTGAACGGACACGACATCCGATTCGTTTTCGATAATCCAGTCCTGGCCGGTCAAACCGAGATCCAGCGTTCCGTCCGCGACATAGCGGGACATCTCCTGGGCCCGGACCAACAGGCAGGAGATTTCGTCATCGTCGATATCGGGGAAATAGCTCCGGCTGTCGTAGCTGATGCGCCAGCCCGCCCGCTTGAATAGATCCACGGTGTTGGCCTCCAGGCTTCCCTTCGGGATCCCCAGTCTCAATTTCTTCATTGGTATACATCCTTCGGATCAAAAATTCGTTCCCCGACTTCGATAAACTCCCCGTCGACCCTTTTTCGATAGAAACAGGAACGATGACCGGTGTGACAGGCCGCACCGCCCAACTGTTCCACCCTCAGCAGGACGGCGTCCTGATCACAATCCAAACAGACCTCCCGTACGAGCTGCAGATGGCCGGAGGTCTCTCCTTTCAACCAGAGACTTTTCCGGGAACGGCTCCAAAAGTGGGCCTTCCCCGTTTCAAGCGTTTTCCGCCAGGACTCCCGGTTCATATAGGCCAGCATCAGAACATCACCCGTCTGATGTTCCTGAACCACGACCGGCACCAGTCCCTCTCCTTTTTCAAAATTCGGTTCGATCATGAATGACCCCGTTGATGATTTATTTTCGATAGATATGCCTTGCACCCCCGAAAGGCAGCGCGATCATAGTTTGAGAAAACCCATTAATCAAGCATTTTTTATGGAATACCTCCAGGATCCGATATCCCGGTTGCGCAACGTTTTATAAGGTCATTCTGCGAACGATTTTCGATCGACAGAGTTTCATCTTGCCAAGCCTCCCTTTTCCGTGATAAAAGAGAAGTCAGGTGGTATCTCGCTGCGGTCGGATGCTTTTTCAAATTCCATCTGACTTTTTTCGCGGAGACCCGCGGAGCGGTCGGAGGATCAGGAGGTTTTGGCCATGGCCCTGCTTATCAGCGGTGTGGTGTCGATTGTGGTGGGGGTGATCGGGTTTTCTCTGTGGTGGAACGACTTGATAATCATCCTGAAGGGCGGCGTTCCGATTATCCTGATTATGGGCGGCATTCTCGCGGTCTACGTCGGTCTCGATGCCATCCAGGACAGGGCAAAAGAGGAACGGCAGAAACAGGAAGAGAAAATGCACAAGACCCAGCAGGAGATCGATCAGGTCAAGGCCCAGGCGGAGCAGTACCGGGAAGAACTCGAAAGGTTGAAGGAACAGGCGAAAAAAAATAACCCTTGACAGGATGTTCGAAATTCATTATGAGAGCGCTCGTCGTTCTCATTTTTCACAGAAAGATTGAACATGCATTCGTTATTGCTCGAATCCGACTTTGTCCCTGCCTGCGTCGATATCTATATGTATTGATGCCTGCTGACCGTTATGGATGCCGACGGTCCAGCAGGCCTTCCCAAAAGATCACCCGCGTTCTATCCTGTATATTGCAGCAAAAACCGTCCCGACGGTTGCTTCCCCGAAAAGGGGAAGCATAACCTGAATGCAATCGGCGTTCGCTCCGCGGAACCCATTGCGAATCCAACTGACGGAAAAGGAGAACTTATGAAAAAGTCATGGCTTACCATCATCACGACGGTTCTGATGGCAGCCGTCGTTTTCGCACCGACAGACGGTTCCGAAGTGCGGGCCGCAACGACACAGCTCACCTACAGTGTCTTCTTCCCGGCCAGCCACGGCCAGGCAAAGGAAGGCGAAGCCTGGGCGAGGGAAATTGAAAAAAGGACCAACGGACAGGTCAAGATCAACGTGCTGGCCGGCGGGGCGCTGACCCCGGCGGACCAGTGTTTCGACGGAACGCTGAAGGGAATCTCCGATATCGGCATGTCCTGCTTTGCTTACACGCGGGGACGTTTCCCGATCATGGAGGTCCTCGATCTGCCGATGGGATACCCAAACGGCCGGGTGGCAACCCATGTCGCCAACGATTTCTTCAAGAAGTTCATGCCGAAGGAGCTGGAAGGGGTAAAACTGCTTTACATCCATGCCCATGGGCCCGGACTTCTCCATACGAAACAGCCGATCACCACGTTGGAACAGCTCAAGGGGATGAAGATACGCTCCACGGGGTTGAGCGCCAAGGTCACGGAAGCGTTGGGGGCCGTGCCGGTGGCCATGCCTCAGGGACAGACCTACGAGGCGCTCCAGAAGGGCGTCGTCGAGGGAACGTTCGCCCCGATCGAAACCCTGAAGGGCTGGAAGCAGGCGGATGTGATCAAGTCGACGACGGATTGTTCCGGCATCGGTTACACAACGGCGATGTTCGTCGTGATGAACCTCAAAAAGTGGAACAGCCTCCCCACCGATGTCCGGAAGGTTATGGAGGAGGTCAGCGCCCAATGGATCGATATCCATGGAAAGGTATGGGACCGGCTCGACCGGGAAGGACGCGACTACACCCTCGGTCTGGGGAACAAAATCGTCCCACTGTCCGCGGAGGAAAACGCCCGGTGGAAGAAAGCGGTCCGGCCGATCCTGGACGATTACATCAAGGATGTTTCAGCCAAAGGGCTGCCCGCCGACAAGGCGGTGAAGGAAGTGGAGAACCTGATCCTCCAATACGGAAAGCTGTACAAATAACCGAAAAGAAACGTCATGATCCATATTCATCAAGGACTCGTCCGGGTCAGCGGCCTTTTCAACGCGGTGGCCGGCGCCGCGGTCGTCGCGATGATGCTGCTGACCTGTGCCGACGTCCTTCTGCGGCTGCTGCGTCATCCGATACCGGGGGCCTATGAACTCGTCGGTTTCCTGGGAACCCTCATCGTCTCGTTTGCCCTGGCGTTGACCTCGCTGGAAAAAGGACATATCGCCGTCGAAATCCTGGCGGCAAAGCTGCCCGCGCGCATCCAGTTCGGCCTCGATGCCGTCGCCTCGCTGATCGGCGCTTCCCTGTTCGGTCTGATCGCCTGGCAGAGCTGGATCTATGCCGCGGACATGCGACAGAGCGGGGAGGTCTCGGTAACCCTGACCATGCCGATCCACCCGTTCATTTACGGGATCGCGGCCGGATGCGCGCTGCTGGTTCTGGTCCTGCTGAGCGACGGCCTGCGCGCCGCCATCCGGACGGTGAAACCATGACGCCGATCTCCGCGGGCCTCCTCGGCTTCCTGCTCCTCATCGTTCTGATGTTCGCCCGGATCCCCGTCGGATTCGTCATGACCATCGTCGGCTTCCTCGGTTTCGGCCTGTTAACCTCCTGGGACGCCTCCCTGAACCTGCTCGCGCGCGACTTCTTTTCCGTCTTCGGTTCCTATAACCTGACGGTCATCCCGCTGTTCGTCCTGATGGGGCAGATATCCTACCACGCGGGAATCAGCGGCCGGCTGTTCAACGCCGCCCACAAGTTTCTGGGGCATCTTCCCGGAGGGCTGGCCATCGCCACGATCGGGGCCTGCGCCGGGTTTTCGGCAATCTGCGGCTCGACCAGCGCCACGGCGGCAACAATGGCTTCCGTCGCGCTGCCGGAAATGAAAAAATACCGTTATGATCCCGCGCTGGCCACAGGCGTCATTGCCGCCGGCGGCAGTCTCGGCATCCTCATCCCACCGAGCACGATCTTCATCATCTATGGGATTATGACGGAGCAGTCCGTCGGCAAGCTCTTCATGGCCGGCATCCTGCCCGGAATACTGCTCACCGTTTTTTTCATCCTCACCATCGTGGTCTGGACCCGTCTCAAGCCGGACCTGTGCATCCCCGCGCCCAGGGCATCCTTCCGGGAGCGGATCGCGTCGCTCTCCGGCCTGATCGAAACCTTTCTGCTTTTCGTTCTCGTCATGGGAGGACTTTTCATCGGTTTCTTCACGCCGACCGAAGCCGCCGGCATCGGGGTCTTCGGAACGATTGTCATTGCACTGATCGGACGCCATCTGAGCTGGCAGGGCTTCAAGCGCTCCCTGAACGAAACGACTCGAATCTCCTGCATGATCCTGGTCATCGTCGCCGGCGCAACCGTCTTCGGCCACTTCCTCGCCGTGACGACCATCCCGGCGCAAATCGGTCAATGGGTGGCGGGGCTCCCCCTGTCGTCCTTCGTGATCATCGGTCTGGTCATCCTGGTCTATTTATTCCTCGGCTGCCTGATGGACTCTCTGGCGATGATCATGCTGACCATCCCGGTCTTCTATCCGGTGGTCACCACCCTCGGCTATGATCCTGTCTGGTTCGGCGTCGTGATCGTGCTGGTCGCGGAGATGGGGGTGATCACCCCGCCCGTGGGGATCAACGTCTACGTCGTTGCCGGAGTTGCGCGGGACGTTCCGCTCCAGACGATCTTCCGGGGGGCGGCCAACATGATGATTGCGTTGCTGCTGACGGCGTTGCTTTTGATATCATTCCCGCAGATTGCCCTGTTTCTGCCGGGATTCATGAAATAGGGTTTGCGAAAATATGTCCCGGCGGTTGCGCGGCAGACACAACGGCCTCGGGACTTCCCTCTCGGTTACGGCGTCTGGGGAGACCCGTGCCGCCGGTCCTATTCATCCTTCCTTTCATTCCTGCGCCGCAGCAGCAGCATCGCCAGGAGAATCGCCCCGACGGTAATGGCGGAATCGGCAACGTTGAAGGCCGGCCAATGATGCGCGCCGATATAGACATCGAGAAAATCCACCACCTCGCCGAAGCGGACACGGTCGATGAGATTGCCCAACGCCCCGCTGAGAATCAACGCCAAAGAAACAACCAGCGACCGATCGTGGATCGCGGTCCGCCGGAGATAGTGAAGGATCAGCAGGATCGCCGCCACGGTCACCGCCAGCAAGAAAAGGGAGCGGAACAGGGGCGAGGCGGAGGCCAGGAAACCGAAGGCGGCGCCGGGGTTGCGCACATGGACGATGTTAAAGAATCCGTCGATCACCGCAAAACCATCGTGGAGCTTGAGTATCGCGATGATCCAGGCCTTCGACAGTTGGTCCAGCAGGACCACGGGGACGACAACCGCCAAAAAGAGGATGTTTTTCTTCTGCAAAACCGGCCTCACCGTTTCAAAGTCCCATTCATCCCGGGCAACCCCCGTTGGGCGCCCGCCCTACGATCCTGTTACAGATTTTGCAGGCAGCGGGCACAGATCGTCGGGTGTTCGGCATTTTCACCCACCGTAGCGCTGTAATTCCAGCAGCGGTTGCACTTGGCCCCCGTCGCACGGCTCACGCCGACCAGAAGCCCGGGAATCTCTGCGCTGCGGTAAGGCTCGCCGATCTTGTCGGCCTCGACCACGGACAGATCGGAGACGATCAGAAGCGCCCTCAGGTCTTCCACATGGGTCTCCAGCAGGGGCCATAGACTCTCCGGGGCCGCGACAGCCACGGCGGCGTCGAGCGAATGGCCGACGGTCTTGTTCTGTCGGGCCGCCTCGATCGCCTTGGCCACTTCACCCTTGACGGTGATGAGCGCATTCCATTTCTCGGCCAGTTCCGGCTGGACCAGGGCGGCATTGACCTCGGGAAGCTGCGTCAGGTGGACGCTCTCGACCTTTCCGGGGCACGCGGGCAGGGCCAGCCACACCTCCTCCGCGGTGAATGTAAGGATCGGGGCCAGAAGCTGGACCATGCTCTCCAGGATCTCCTTCATCGCCGTCTGGGCCGACCGGCGCGCCCTGGATGCCGCCTTCGAAGTGTAAAGCCGATCCTTGAGGACGTCCAGGTAGAGGGAAGAGAGATCCACCGTGCAGAAATTGTAGAGAATCGTGTAGACCATGTGGAACTGATAATTTTCGTAAGCTTCGCGCACCCGCCGGATCACCTCCTGCAGACGGTGGAGAATCCAGCGGTCCATCTCTTCCATCTCCCCATAGGGCACGGCATCCGTCGCCGGGTCGAAGTCGTAGAGGTTCCCCAGGATGAACCGGCTGGTGTTCCGGATCCGCCGGTAGGCCTCGACCAGGCGCTTGAGGATCTCCTCGGAGATCCGGATGTCCTCGGTGTAATCCGCGGCGGCCACCCAGAGCCGGAGGATCTCGGCGCCGTACTGGTCGATGATCGTCTGCGAGTTGATGACGTTCCCCACCGACTTGGACATCTTCTTCCCCTCGCCGTCCACGACGAAACCATGGGTCAGGACGTTCCGGTAGGGGGCCCGCCCCCGGGTCCCCACCGATTCCAGCAGCGAGGAGTGGAACCAGCCGCGGTGCTGGTCGTTCCCCTCGAGGTACATGTCGCAGGGGGAGTCCAGGTTCGGCCGGTGTTCGAGGACCGCCGCATGGCTCACGCCGGAGTCGAACCAGACGTCGAGGATGTTCGTCTCCTTCTTGAATTCGCCACCCCCGCATTTCGGACAGCGGGTCCCCGAGGGCAGCAGTTCTCCGGCCTCCCGCTCGAACCATACATCGGCTCCGTGCTCGCGCACCAGCGCGACGACATAGTCCAGGATCGGCTGCGTCATGAGTTCCTGATCGCATCCCGTGCAGTAGAACATCGTGATCGGAACGCCCCAGAGCCGCTGCCGGGAGATGCACCAGTCCGGCCGGTTCTCGACCATGCCGTAAATCCGGTCGCGTCCCCAGGAGGGAAACCAGTTCACCGCGTCGATCGCGGCCAGCGCTTTCTTGCGGAGGTCGTTTCTCTCCATCGAGATGAACCACTGCTCGGTCGAGCGGAAGATGATCGGCTGCTTGCAGCGCCAACAGTGCGGGTAGGTGTGCTGGATGTCCATCTGTCCGAGCAGCGCGCCGGCTTCGGCCAGCTTGTCGTTGACCGCCCCGTTGGCGTCGAAAACGAACTGGCCCGCAAAGTCCTGGACGTCGCGGGTAAAGCGTCCGTCGTCATCCACCGGCGCGTAATTGTCCAGCCCGTACTTCATCCCGATTTCATAGTCCTCCTGACCGTGGCCCGGGGCGATGTGCACGCAACCGGTCCCGGCATCCAGGGTGACGAACGGAGCCAGGATCAACAGGCTCTTCCGCCCGACCAGCGGATGACGGCATTCGAGCCCCTCGAGAACCGATCCGGGAAACTCGTCGAGAATCTCGCAGGGTTCTTTGCGGAGGCCGAACGCGTCGAGGCAGTAGTCAAGCAGTTCCTTCGCCAGAATGATGACTTCGTCCTTTACCTTCACGGCCACGTAACGAAATTCACTGTGAAGCGCAATCGCCAGGTTGGCGGGAATCGTCCAAGGGGTCGTCGTCCAGATGACGACGGATATCTTCTGCCCTGCAAGCTTCGGCAGCCGCCCGGCGATCTCGGAGACCAGGGCGAACTTCACGTAGATCGACGGCGTCGTGTGGTCCTGGTACTCGACCTCCGCCTCCGCCAGAGCCGTCTTACAGGAAGCGCACCAGTAGACGGGCTTCTTCCCCTTGTACACGCTCCCGTTGAGATAGAGCTTCCCGAACTCTTCGACGGTCGTCGCCTCGTAATCATACGTCATCGTGAGATAGGGATTCTCCCATTCGCCGAAAACCCCGAGCCGTTTGAACTGATCCCGCTGAATCCCGACATATTTCTCCGCATAGGTCCGGCAGACGCGGCGCTTGTGCGCCTGCGACATCCCGGTCTTTTGGTCGCCCAGCTCGCGGTCCACCTGGTGTTCAATGGGAAGGCCGTGACAGTCCCACCCGGGGACGTAAACGCTGTCCCTGCCGGCCATGTTCCTGGCCTTGATCAGGATGTCCTTGATGATCTTGTTGAGCGCGGTCCCCAGATGGATGCTGCCGTTGGCGTAGGGCGGTCCGTCGTGAAGGATGTAAGGGGTTCTCCCCTTCGCTTCCTCGCGGATCCGGTCGTAGATGCGCATCTGATCCCAGCGGGCCAGCATTTCCGGCTCCCGTTTCGCCAGATTGGCCTTCATCGGGAAATCGGTCT
>DIKL01000089.1:19025-19495 GCA_002424545.1 Syntrophaceae bacterium UBA5619 | reverse complement strand
GGCGGACGACCTCCTCGTAGTAGTCCGCCAGCGCGCGGGACGCTGTGAGTACGCCTGCGTCGTAGGGAGGGATCTGGTAGTCCCGGACGAAACGCCCCCGCTTCTCCAGCGGAAGTTCGGGCAGATTTCCCCGAATCTCCGCGATCCAGGCGTCGTCGATCACCACTGGGACCAGGTCGGGGTCGGGGAAGTACCGGTAGTCGTNNGCGCCTCCTCCTTGCCCCGCATCGAATGGGTCTCTCCCGCCGTGTCATCCCAGAGCCGGGTCTCCTGAACCACATTGTCGCCCCCCTCCAGAACGTACTGTTGTCGTTTGATCTCGTATTCGAGGGCCCGCTGGACATTCCGGAACGAGTTCATATTCTTGAGTTCCGTCCGCGTCCCGAACGCCTCCGTCCCTTTCGGGCGCAGGGAGACATTCGCGTCGCAGCGAAAACTTCCCTCCTCCATATTCCCGTCGCAGATCTCGA
>DIKL01000089.1:381-18974 GCA_002424545.1 Syntrophaceae bacterium UBA5619 | reverse complement strand
CGATCTCGATGAGCGGCACGCCGGTCCGGTTCAGGTCGACAAAGCTCAACGGATTGTGCTCGTCGTGGAGAAGCTTTCCCGCGTCCTCCTCCATGTGGATCCGCGTGATCCCGATCCGCTTCTTCCCGCCGTTCATCTCCACCTCGACCCAGCCGTGCTCGGCGGGCGGTGCGGCGTATTGGGAGATCTGGTACCCCTTGGGAAGATCGGGGTAGAAGTAGTTTTTCCGGGCAAAGGCGCACTCCGGATTGATCTTGCAGTTTGTGGCCAAAGCCATTCGGATCATGAACGTCACGACCTTCCGGTTGAGCACCGGCAGTACACCGGGCATTCCCAGACAGACCGGGCAGGTATGGGTGTTGGGCGCCGCTCCGAATTTTGCCGAGCAGCCGCAGAAAATTTTGGCATCCGTGAGAAGCTGGGCGTGGATCTCCAGTCCGATAACCGGTTCGAATTCCATTACAGCGGGGGTCTCCTTTTTTCGATCTGCGCGTGTTTCTCGTAGGCCGAGGCGCATTGGAGCAGGCGTCCCTCCTGGAAATGGCCCGCCAGGAACTGGACCCCGGCGGGAAGTCCCGCCTCCGTGAAACCGCAGGGAACGGAGATCCCCGGGATTCCGGCGAGATTCGTCGAGATCGTGAAGATATCCGAAAGGTACATCTGCATGGGATCCTCCGTCTTTTCGCCGATCCGGAAGGCCGGCGTCGGCGTCGTCGGGGTCATCAGCACGTCGCATGTCCCAAACGCTTCGTCGAAGTCGCGCCGGATCAACGCCCGAACCTGGGAGGCCTTCTTGTAGTATGCATCGTAGTAACCCGACGAGAGGGCGTAGGTGCCGATCATGATCCGCCGCTTCACCTCGGCGCCAAAGCCCGCGGCGCGGGTTTTCTTGTACATCTCCAAGAGATCACGACCCTCTGCGGAGCGGAAACCGTACTTCACGCCGTCGTAGCGGGCGAGGTTGGAGCACGCCTCCGCCGGGGCGATGATGTAGTAGACGGCGACGCAGTACCGGGTATGGGGAAGGGAGACCTCGACGCATCGAGCCCCCAGCCCTTCCACGACCCGGATCGCCCGGCGGACGGCCGCCTCGACCTCCGGGTCGATCCCGGCAATGAGGTACTCCTTTGGAATCCCGACGGTCCATCCGTCGATTCCGCGGCCGAGGAAAGATCGGTAGTCGGGGACCTTCTCCGGCACCGAGGTCGATTCCCTCGGATCATAGCCGGCGATGACGTTCATCAGGATCGCGCAGTCCTCCATGTCCTTCGTGAAGGGGCCGATCTGGTCGAGCGAAGAGGCGAATGCGATCAGACCGAACCGGGAAACGCGGCCGTAGGTCGGCTTCAGGCCGACGACGCCGCAGAGGGCGGCCGGCTGGCGGATCGAGCCGCCGGTGTCCGATCCAATGGCGGCAATGCACTCGTCGGCCGCCACGGCGGCTGCCGAACCCCCGCTGGAACCGCCCGGGATCCTGTCTAGATCCCAGGGATTCCGGGTCACCCCGAAATACGACGTCTCCGTGGACGAACCCATCGCGAACTCGTCCATGTTTGTCTTTCCGATGAAGATCGCTCCGGCCTCCCGCAGCCGCTCAACGACGGTCGCATCGTAGGGAGGGATGAAGTTCTCGAGAATTCGCGAGCCGCAGGTCGTCCGGATCCCCTTCGTGCAGAAGATGTCCTTCAGCGCGATGGGAATCCCCGTCAGCGCGCCGATCTCGCCTTTTCGAATCCGATCATCCGCCCGTTCCGCCTCGGTCAAGGCCGTTTCCCGCATCAGGGTGATGTACGCATGGACATCTCCCTCCACAGCGTCGATCCGGTCGAAGACGGAGTTGGTGATCGCCGCGGAGGTGGTCTCCCCCGCCCGAAGCCGGTGCAACAGTTCGTGAATGGTCAACTCGTGCAATTCCATCTCGATTCGATTCCCCTATGGATTTTCACGCCTGGATTGATTCGCCCGTCGCAGGGACGGAGAAGCAGAACGTCGCCGCCTGTCGGTCTTTCCCGATGCCGCCGTCAGTCGATCACCTTCGGGACCTGAAAGCATCCCCCACGCGCCGCCGGGGCGTTGGCAAGAGCATCCTCTGGAGGCAGGGACGGATCCACCGCGTCTTCACGGAAGGCGTTCTTCTGCGCGATCGCATGGGTCATCGGCGCCACGCCGCTCGTATCGACCTCGTTCAACTTGTCCATGTACAGGAGGATGTCGTTCAACTGGGCGGTAAATTTTTCCATCTCCGTCTCGCCGAATTCCAATCTCGCCAGGTGGGCCACATGCGCGACCTCATCTTTGCTGATCTTGATGTTTTCCAACGAAGCGCCTCTCGATTCAAAAGACCGGCCAGAACGAACCGATCCCGTCCCGCACGCGCCCGATCAGGCGGGTGCACGTTTCATCCCCATTCGCGGCCATCCGGTTCAGCGTCTCCTGTGTAACACGGGTCTCCTCGAGGAGTTCGAGGAGAACCGCCCGAACGGATTTGGTCAGCCCCTGGATGTTATATCCCCCCTCGAGGCTGATCACCAGACGGCCGTTACAACATTCATCCGCCAGGTTGAGGAGGATCCGCGTCAGGCAGGCGAAACCCTCCGGCGTCACCTTCATCTCCCCCAGCGGATCGCCGATATAGATGTCGAACCCGGCGGAGACCAGAATGATTTCCGGACGGAACCTGCGGGCCACCGGTTCGAGGAGATTTTGGAAAACGCGGACATAGCAGGCGTCGTCCGCCCCCGACCGCAGCGGGACATTGATGGTGAAGCCTTGCCCCGCCCCCTTCCCGGTCTCTTCCAGACCGCCCGTCCCCGGGTAGCCCGGGGACTGATGCGTTGAAAAGTAGAGGACCTGTCTATCTTCGTAAAAAATTTCCGCCGTGCCGTTTCCATGGTGGAGGTCCCAGTCGACGATCAGGATCCGATCCATCTTCCACCGCGCCAGGGCATGCCGGGCGCCGACGGCGATGTTGTTGAAGATACAGAATCCCGCGGCCTCCGTCGGCTGGGCATGGTGCCCGGGCGGCCGAACCAGCGCGAAGGCGTTGTCCGTCTCCCCGGAGACCACGCTGTCAATGGCGTTCATCACCCCGCCGGCGGCCAGCCTCGCCGTATCATAGGTTTCTGCGGTCGCCACCGTATCGGGATCGAGCATCGTCATCGACTTCCCTTCCGTCCCGGCGATGAAATCGATGAAGGACAGGCGATGGACCCTTGCCAACTCTTCACGCGTTGCGTGCCTTGCCTCAATCCCGGTGAATTTCCATGCCATGTCCGGATTGTCGAGCATCTCGTAGATTGAGACGAGACGCTGTGGAGTTTCGGGATGGGTCCATTCGGATCCGTGCCGCAAATACCGCCGGTCCTTCACAATCCCCGTGTTCTTCGACATCAGGTCACCTTCTCTTGGGGGTGAACTCATCGCCTCAGATGCGGATTGCTTCTAACACAAAAACCCTTGCATGGCAAAAAATTTTACGGACATCCGTGGCCCGGAAAAAACATTGACAAACATTTCCGGATGCGGGTATAGGATTCTACACGGACGGTTTCAAGAGGAAATTCCACTCATTTTGTATGATTTTCCCGGCGTCCGGACAGAGAAGAGGAAATCGAATGTTCGGTATCGGAATGCCGGAGCTGCTGGTGATCGCGGTGATCGCGCTGCTCGTGGTGGGCCCCAAAAAATTGCCCGAGATTGCCAAGGCTTTGGGAAAGGGTCTCTCCGAGTTCCGCAAGGTAGCCGACAGCGCCACTGACACGATCAAGGACACGCTGAAGACGGACGAGTTGAAGAAGGACATCAACGGGCTCAAGGATTCTCTGCTCTATGGCAAGGGCGAGGAGAATGACGCCCCCGTCCCTCCGGTCGCGGCCGACGCGACGGAGAGCGACACCCCAAAGCCCACCGACGACAAACCCCAGGCCTGATCCCTTGCCGGGGTCTCACGAGTCATCCTCTCTATGGAAAACGATCACTCCGAAGAAGAAAAATTGCCGCTGACGTCACACCTCGAAGAGTTGAAGACGAGGCTGATCCGCATCCTGGTGGTCGTCGGCGTCGGTTTCGGCGTCTGCTATCTATTCAAGGACTGGTCCTTTCGCGTAATCACCCGGCCACTGGTCGACGCCATGCCGGCCCAGAGTTCGATGATCTTTACGGGACTCCCGGAGGCCTTCTTCATCCACATGAAGATCGCCTTTTTCGCCTCCCTGTTTCTGACGGCCCCCTACACCCTCTTCGAGATCTGGCGATTTGTCTCCCCGGGGCTCTATAAAAACGAAAAAAGATTCGTTTTCCCATTCCTATTTTTCTCCACGGTTCTCTTCATCGGCGGTATTCTGTTCGGTTACTTTATCGCGTTGCCGCCCGCCTTCCGTTTCTTCGTCAGCTTTTCAACCGATTTCCTCAAGCCGATGATCTCTTTCCGGGAGTATCTTGGCCTGACGCTCAAATTCCTGCTGGCCTTCGGGCTCTGTTTCGAAATGCCGGTGTTCATATTCTTCCTGGCCAAACTCGGTGTCGTGAACGCAAAAATGCTGTCGAAACAGCGTCGTTATGCCATTCTGATCATCTTCATCACCGCCGCGATTCTTACCCCCTCCCCCGACGTCATCAGCCAGATCCTGATGGCGATCCCTCTGATGATTCTTTACGAGGTAAGCATCTTTGTGGCAAAATTCGCCCAGAGGAAGAAACCCGCACCGGAAGAGACGGAGGATGCGGAAAAGGAGGAATCGGGTCAGCCATGACCTCCAGGCGTGTTGTCCCGCGAAAGAGGAGAACGTCTTCCCGACGCTCTTTGCTGGGGATCATCATCGTAACGGTGCTGGTGCTCTTCGTCGGCGCCGCGCTGGCGGGAAGCAGCGTGCTCTATTACCTGATTCTGAAGGAACTTCCGAGCATTGCCGCCCTGAAGGACTATCGTCCCAGCATCACGACACGCGTTTATGCCGACAACAACGAACTGATCGACGAGTTCTTCCTCGAAGACAGAAAGGTCATCCAGTACGAAGAGATCCCGAAGATCGTGATCCAGGCCTTCGTCGCCGCCGAGGATGCCCGCTTCTTCCAGCACAAGGGATTCGACATGCAGAGCATGTCCAGGGCCTTCTTCAAAAATCTTGAAGCGGGAAAGATCGTCCAGGGGGGGAGCACGATCACCCAGCAGGTCGCCAAAACGCTCTACCTCTCTCCGGAAAAAAGCTACATGCGAAAGATCAAGGAGGCGCTCCTCGCCTACAAGATCGACCGGTATCTGACCAAGGAAGAGATCATCACCCTCTACCTGAACCATATCTACCTCGGTCACGGGACCTACGGCGTCGAGGCGGCCGCCCAGGGATATTTCGGAAAGAGCGCGCGGAACATTTCCCTTCCGGAGGCGGCCCTGCTGGCTGGTCTCCCCAAGGCCCCCAGCAACTATTCCCCCTATCTCCATCCGGAACGAGCCTACCAGCGACAGGCTTACGTGCTCGGCCGAATGCTGGAGGACGGCTACATCACCCAGCAGGAGATGGACCGCGCGCTCTCCAAGGCGATCAGGCTCCGTTCAATCAAACCGAAGGACAAGATCGCTCCTTACTTCATCGAAAACATCCGCCGCTATATCCAGGAAAAATACGGAAGCGACGTCCTCTACAAGGAGGGTCTCGAGGTCTTCACGACGCTGAATATTCGGATGCAAACGGCGGCACGCGACGCGGTGGAGCATGGTTTACAGGAGATGGAGGAGCGGGAGCGCTTCGAGAAAGGGCTTGTCCAGGGGGCGCTCTTCGCGATGGATTCGAAGACCGGCGCCATCCGGGCAATGGTGGGCGGGCGCGATTTCCAACGGAGCGAATTCAATCGTGCGACCCAATCCCGTCGGCAGCCCGGATCGGCTTTCAAACCGTTGATCTACACGGCGGCCTTCGACAAGGGGATGACCCCCGCGACGGTCGTCGTCGATGAACCGGTCTTCTATCCGGACCCCCAGCAGCCGGACGGGATCTGGAAACCGAAGAATTTCGATGCAAAGTTTCTCGGCCCGACGACGCTCCACAGCGCCCTGGTCCACTCCCGCAACATCGTCACGATCAAGGTTCTTGAGGAGATCGGCGTGGATTATGCGGCCTCCTACGCAACCCACATGGGGATCTCCTCGCCCCTTTCCCGAAATCTTTCGCTGGCCCTCGGCACCTCCGGGGTTACTCTTCAGGAACTGGTCCGGGCTTACGGCGTCTTGGCGAACGAAGGAAAACGGGTGCAACCGTACTTCATCCAGAAAATCGTTGATCGAACGGGTCATGTCTTCGAGGAGACACAGCCGAAAGTCGAACAGGTGATCGATCCGCGGATCGCCTTCCTGGCCAGTTACGTGATGCAGGATGTCGTCGAAAGCGGAACGGGGCAACGGGTAAAAAAACTCAGCCGGCCGGTCGCCGGAAAAACCGGAACGACGGACGACACGCGCGACGCCTGGTTTATCGGATTCACGCCATCGCTGGTCACCGGCGTCTGGGTGGGATTCGATCAGGAGCGTTCCCTGGGCCGGCAAGAGGTCGGCGGACGCGCCGCGGCTCCGATCTGGCTCTATTTCGCGGAGCAGGCCCTCCAGGGAACCCCGGTCGAGGTGTTCCCGGTGCCGGAGGGGATTGTCTTCGTTCGAATCGATCCGAAGACCGGCGAACCGGCAAGGCTCTGGACCCACGGGGCGATCTATGAATGTTTTCTCGAAGGAACGACGCCCGAAGACGCCGAAACGATTGAACCCGCCAAGGTTCCCGGAATGGCACACCGTTCCGAACCTGATCCTTCTTCCGAGCCGGCGAACCCTATGGCGGTCCTCGGGCGTCAAGACAATCGAAAAATGATGAAAGATTAAGGTGTCCCCGTGAGCGGCTGGGGAGCCTGACCGGGGTTGGAATCGACGGTCTGGCGTAAATTTGAAAAAAACGTCTTGACAAGGTCCGTCGATTATTGTAGATGCTTCACGAATGTTTTTGGGAAAGGTGTCTGTATGATCCATCAATCGTTGTCGAACAGCCTGCTTCTCGTACTGGACGGTGTTGTACTCGTACGCGCGGGGGCTGCTGCTCGACGTCTTTGATGGATTGACCATAAAATGACGCGAGCCGCGAGCCCCTGAAGGGCCGCGGCTTTTTCGTTTTTTCTCAAGCCGCGGTTCGGCGGAACCGGCGGCTTTTTTATTTTCATGGAAAGGAGCGCAACATGTGTACCATCGGTGCGGACATTGTTTTGAAAACCCTGACGGAGGAGGGGGTGGAGGCGATCTTCGGCTATCCCGGGGCCAACACCCTGCCGCTTCATGACCGCCTGGCTGAAGGCCCGATCCGTCACTATCTGATGCGACACGAACAGGCGGCGGCCCATGCCGCCGACGGCTACGCCCGCGCGACCGGCAAAGTGGGGGTCTGTCTGGCCACATCCGGTCCCGGCGCCACAAACCTCGTTACGGGGATCGCAACCGCCTACATGGATTCGACGCCGCTCGTCGCGATCACGGCCCAGGTCGACAGCGATCTCTGGGGCCGCGACGCCTTTCAGGAAACGGACATCATCGGGATCACCATGCCGATTACAAAGCACAGCTTCATGGTGCGCGACGTGACTCAGCTCGCATCGTCGCTTCGACAGGCCTTCCAGCTCGCCAGTACCGGCCGGACCGGCCCCGTTCTGGTCGATATCCCGAAGGATATTCTCAGCGCCCCCTGCGGCGATCAGCCGAAACGGGTCCCGGTGGCGCCTTCGAAACGGATCGAGAACCCGGAACAGATCGAGAGGATCGCCCAAGCCCTCAACCGGAGCGAACGGCCGGTCATCATCATCGGCGGAGGGGTCAAGCTGGGCGACGCCTGTGAACGGGCAAGCGAGTTCGTGCAGAAGGCGCAGATCCCGTTTGTCACGACGATGATGGGGATCGGATCGGTCGCCTCCGCAAACGGCTTCAACCTCGGTTTTATCGGCATGCATGGAAACGAATTGGCCAACCGGACAATCCACCAGGCCGACTTTATTCTTGCGCTGGGCACCCGCTTCACGGAACGCAGCACCTCCGTGATCGAGGAGTTCGCCCCGCTGGCCACCGTCGCCCAGATCGACATCGACCCCACCTCCATCGGAAAAAACATCAAGGTGGATCTCGCCTACGAGGGAGACATCCAGGACGCGCTGACGGCGCTCATCCCGCTGATCGCTCCCCATGAACGGGAGGAGTGGATGGGAAGAATTCGCGCCGAGCGAGACATCCAGGAGGCAAAACTAAAGGATGGGGGCTGCGGGCAGGCGGGAAACCTGATCCGGAAGATCCAGGCCGCGATGCCCCGGGAGGCCATCGTCGTTCCGGATGTGGGACTCAATCAAATCTGGACGGTTCGCACCTGGCAGAGTCATTCTCCCCGAAGCCTGCTGACAAGCGGCGGTATGGGGACAATGGGTTTCTCCGTTCCGGCCGCCATCGGCGCCAAGGTGGGCGCCCCGGACCGGGAGGTCATCGTTATCTGCGGCGATGGAGGTTTCTACATGAATATCCAGGAGTTGGCAACGATCAGCGCTTACCGTCTGCCGATCAAAATCGTTGTGATCAACAACGGCCACCTGGGAATGATCCGACAGATTCAGGATCTCTTCTATGAAGCACGTTTCACGGAGAGCAAGTTGGGCGACAAGACGGACCTGACCGCCGTCGCCCGGGGATTCGGCGTCCCGGCGGAGCGGGTGGCGGTGGACGAAGACCCGAAGGAGGCAATCGCCCGCATGGCTTCCGCGGAGGGTCCCTACATGATCGAGGCGATGGTTGATCAGAACAATTACGTCTACCCGATCATCCCCCCGGGTTGCTCGAACATGGAGATGATCTGCGGGAAATAGGGGACAAAAAAGAAGGAAAGGAAAAAGGAATATGGCCATTCAAGAACGCACCATCTCCATGCTCGTCAACAACCAGCCGGGCGTGCTCTCGCGCATCGCCGGCATCTTCAGCAGCCGCGGGTACAATATCCGGAGCCTCTGCGTCGCCGAGACGACGAACCCGGAGGTCTCCCGGATCACGCTCACCAGCCGCGCCGAGAGCGATTTCACGGAGAAGATCAAGAAACAACTGGAAAAGCTCGTCGATGTCATCTCCATCACCGATTTCACGGGTGCCCCCTCGGTTCAGCGGGAGCTGATGCTGATCAGCCTCCGCCTGAACGAGGAGAATCGCCAGGAAATCCTCCGGGCCATTGACGTTTTCGGCTGCCGGGTCGTCGCAATGAGCGGCGATTCCCTGATCATAGAAATCACGGCGAACAAGGACAAGACGGCGGCCATTCTCCGATACTTCGAACCCTTCGGCGTGGAGGAGATGAACCGGACCGGGGCAATCGCCGTCTTCCGCCGGCAGCAGGAATAATCGGCGTTTCCGCCGCGCACGGCGGGAAGAACGGGAAAATGGACAGGGCGAGGTTTCCTGTCGCGGCTTGCCGCTGCGGAATCATGATCCTCGCCGGAATCGTTTTCAACGGGGTCGGGGCGACCCCTTTACCGCGGCCGGAGCACCGGCCGAGTTTAGCGAAAAGGAGAAGAAAATGGCAAAAATCAATTTCGGCGGGGTGTGGGAAGAGGTTGTTACCTCTGATGAATTTACGTTGAGTCGGGCACAGGAAGTTTTGAAGGGCGAGACGGTGGCCGTCCTCGGCTACGGAGTGCAGGGACCGGGGCAGGCGTTGAACCTCCGGGACAACGGCATCCGGGTGATCGTGGGACAGCGGGAGGGAGGCGCAACCTGGGAAAAGGCGGTCGAGGATGGTTTTGTTCCCGGGAAGACCCTTTTCCCGGTCGAGGAGGCTGCGAAACGGGGGACGATCATCGAATACCTCCTCTCCGACGCGGGACAGACTCAGATGTGGCCGACCCTGAAACCTTATCTGACCAAAGGAAAGACCCTCTATTTTTCCCATGGCTTCTCCATTACCTACCGGGAGCAGACCGGCGTCATTCCGCCGTCGGACATCGATGTCGTCCTTGTCGCGCCGAAGGGATCGGGGAGATCGCTTCGCGTGAACTTCCTCGATGGAAGCGGCATCAACTCCAGCTATGCGATCTTCCAGGACGCGACCGGGAAGGCGACCGAAAAGACCCTGGCCTTGGGCATCGCCATCGGCTCGGGTTACCTCTTCCCGACGACCTTCGAGAAGGAGGTGTTCAGCGACCTGACGGGTGAGCGGGGGATTTTGATGGGCGCGCTGGCGGGCGTCATGGAGGCACAGTACAATGTTCTACGGAAAAACGGCCACAGCCCGAGCGAAGCCTTCAACGAAACCGTCGAGGAGCTGACCCAGAGCCTGATCCGCCTCGTCGCGGAAAACGGGATGGACTGGATGTACGCCAACTGCAGCACCACCGCGCAGCGGGGCGCGCTCGACTGGAAGGGGCCCTTCCGCGATGCCGTCGCACCGGTCTTCGACAGGCTCTACGAAAGCGTCCGCAGCGGCGAGGAGACGAGAATCGTCCTGTCGGTGAACAACGCCCCCGATTACCGCAAAAAGCTCAACGCCGAGCTCGATGCGATGCGCAACACCGAAATGTGGCAGGCGGGCGCCGCCGTCCGGGCGCTGCGGCCGGAAAACCGGAAGAGATAAATCACCCGCGTCGCGGCAACATTCCCACCCGGCATCCCTCTTTTCCGCGAGGGAGGGATGCCGGGTTTTTCTTCTTCACATCCCGACGCAAGCGGGATCTGATGAAATACAAGGGATATTCGGTCTTCGCCAGGCACGTGGAGGAGGTCCTCTATCAGCACCCGCAGATCGAAGCCGCCGGCGTGGTCGGCGTGCCGGAGCCCTCGGTGGGCCATGAGGATATCGACAAGGCCCTGAAGTTCGGACTGGGGCATCCCATGGGGCCGTTCGAGTTGGGGGATTTCGTCGGCCTCGAGATCGGGCTTGCCGTAGCGGAAACCCTCTGGGAAAACTTCAAGGATCCCAAGTGGCGGCCGGCCCTGTCCCTCCGGAAACTCGTCGCCTCGGGCGATCTGGGACGCAAGACCGGCAGGGGCTGGTACGACTACACGAGCGGGGAGAAAAAACCGCGCACGGACATCCATCTATAGGAAGTGCCGCGCAAGATTCCGTGGGGACTTTCCGGACGGATGATGCATGGACAGGGACGGGACCCCGTTTTCAAGCCGCTCCCAGAGATCCTGTTTCCGCCAAATGGCGTGAAGGGCCGAAAGCCTAGGCCTTCGCATCAAACCGACGGGCAACCCGGCATGTCAGGTGGCGGCATAGTCCCGGCGATATTTTGCGTCGAGCATCCGGTCGATGCTCTCCATGACGATCCGCGTCACCCCTTCGAACTGCTCCCGATAGCGCAACTGCGATTCCCGGGAGAGGAGGCGGAACGGTTCCAGGATCCTAAAGGGCTTGAGCTGGTCGTTCACGGAAAGCGGCTCTCCGATCCGGTAGGTGATCCGGCCGCTCCGCGCAAAGGGAAAGCTTCCCCGGTAAACCATTTCGGAGTTGTTGCAGGCCACCGGAACGATCCGCTTTCCCGTGTGGAGGGCAAGCTGGGCGAGGCCGGTTCTCCCCTCCGCCAATTTCACGGAGCGGGTCCCCTCGGGGAAAATGATCAGATTGAGCTTCCGCTCGCAGAGGGCCGTGCGGCTCAATTCCGCGACCTTCTCCATGACCCCTTCATATTGCAACCGGACAAACTCCGTGAACTGCTCGCCCATCGCCTGGAGCGCTTCGATCGCGGCGCGTTCCTGCGGCCCCGCCTCCGCAAGGCGGCCTTCGATCATGTCCCTGACGGTGCGGTAGAGGCCCTTGTCCATCTTGCGGTTGAACTTTTTCCGATAATACTCTTCGATCAGATACCCCATCGACGGGACAGGAATGAGGTTGCAGAGGTCAAGCCCCTTCGCCAGGAAGGCGTTTTTATAGTACTTGGCCTTCACCCAGACGGTCGTAAAGGGAAATTCACGCATTCTCAAAAGTTTGTACTGGAAGGGCCAGTAGTTGAACCGGTCCGTGTGGTTCATCGCAAAGATCACGCTCTCCCCGCGGGGAATTCGTTCATGATTTTCGATCCGGATGTCCACCTTCTGAAAGATGCTGTAATTGGGCAGAAGCAGGAGATGCGCCACAATTTTCTGGCCGAAAGGTTCGGAAACCAACTTTATTTTCTTCAAATATTCGATATCGATCATCATTCCCTCCCAACGCCTGGGGACGGCGCCCCATTCGTCTGTTGTTTGTGTTCCGTTAAAAATAGGTCGTTGTCCCTATTGATCTTCCCCCGTGATTAGACGCCGGACCCGTTCCAGTTCCGCCGGGGTGTCCACCTCGACGGAATCGTGCGAGGTGACGACCACCTTGATCCGGTAGCCCTGTTCGAGGGCGCGAAGCTGTTCCAGCGCCTCGAGACGCTCCAGGATTCCCTCGGGGAAGGCGGCGAAGGCGCGCAGAAAATCACGGCGGTAGGCATAGATCCCGTGGTGCTTGAAATATTCGGCCTTCCTCCCCGCATCGCGCACGAAAGGGATCGTCGCGCGGGAAAAATAGAGCGCGAAATGGTCCCGGTCGAAAACGACCTTCACGGCATTCGGATGGGCGATCTCCTCCGCGCGGACGATCCGGTAGATCAGCGTGGACATGGGGACGGAGGCGTCCTGCAGCAGCGGCCCGACCACCTCGTCCACCTGGTTCGGCTCGAAGAGCGGCTGATCCCCCTGGATGTTCACGATGATGTCTTCATCCCGGAGATTCAGGCTCTCGACGGCCTCGGCGATCCGGTCCGTTCCCGACCGGTGGCGGGGCGAGGTCATCACCGCCCGGCCGCCGAACGCCTTCACCGCCGCAAAGATCCTCTCGTCGTCGGTCGCCACGGCGGCGAACGACACACTCTTTGCCTTCAGAACCCGTTCATAGACGTGCCTGATCATCGGCTTTCCGCAGAGATCGGCGAGCGGCTTTCCGGGAAAGCGGGTCGATTCGTAACGGGACGGGATGATGCAGACCACCTGGGCGGGCATGGCGTTTTTCCTTAAAGATAGGGATCCGGATCGCTCAGGAACCGCACATAATCGGCAACCGTCTCCTCCAGCGCTCCGGAGGAAACCGGATAGCCGGCCGAGCGGAGTTTATCCATCTTCGCCTCGGTGAAATACTGGTACTGTCCCCGAATCGCCTCCGGCATCTCGATGTAATCGATGGCCGGTGCGAGATTCATCGCCGCGAAAACCGCCCGGATCAGGTCGTTCCAGGTCCGGGCCAGCCCCGTCCCGAAGTTGAAGATCCCGTTGACCTCGCGGTGGTTCAGCAGCCACCAGATCGCCTGGACGCAATCCTTGACGTAGACGAAATCCCGCCTCTGACCGCCGTCGGGATATTCGGGCCGGTACGATTTGAACAACCGGACCCGGCCCGTTTCGCGGATCTGATGAAAGGCCTTGAAGACCACGCTCGTCATGTCGCCCTTGTGGTACTCGTTCGGACCGAAGACATTGAAGAACTTGATCCCGGCGACCCGGTCCGCCATCCCTTCGCGCAGCACCCTCAGGTCGAAGAGCTGTTTGGAGTATCCGTACAGGTTGATCGGCCGCAGCCGGAGGGTCGTTTCGTCGTCGTCGGCAAATCCCCGCATGCCGTCACCGTAAGTCGCCGCGGAACTTGCATAGATGAACCGGACCCCCTTTTCGAGCGCCCATTGGGCCAAGAGGCACGTGTAATGGAAATTGTTTTCCATGAGATAGTTGGCGTCCCGTTCCGTCGTCGAGGAACAGGCCCCCATGTGGACCACCGCCTCTACGGGGAAGTGCACCCGGCCCGTATCGACCATATTGAGGAAGACGCTTTTGTGAAGGTAGTCGACATAACGTCGCTTCACGAGGTTCTTCCACTTTTCGGACGCAGCCAGGTCATCGACGATCATGATGTCGTCGATCCCCTCGGCGTTCAGTTTCGCAACCAAGACGCTCCCGATGAACCCGGCGCCTCCGGTGACCACAATCATCCTTCTCTTTTCCTTTCAAAATTGTCGCGGGGCGGGTCCTTCGCAAGGGACGCATTGGAGATTTTCGCTTCGAAAATGTCCAGCGGCCCGGTGAAGCGCCCGAGGCCCGTCTACAGAGCCTTGGCTGCCCTCTCGATCCCCTTCTGGATTTTTTTGAAGGTTGCCGCGGGCATCTTTACGCTCACGCCCATCACCAAGGTACGGCCGAGAAGATCCTCCGCTCGAGGGATCGCCTTGCGGCTGTAGGTCACCTTTCGGTTGCGCTTGTCCGTGAAGGGGCTTTTCGTCTGGGCCGTGGATTTGGCCAGGAAGTGCTCCCAGTTGGGAACGTAATGCCAGAAGTTCTCCTTGAAGATGGTCGTCCCGATCCCCTCCGCTGCCAACGCCTTCTGGAAGGCCTTGGCCTGGGTTGCCGTGGGCAGGTTGAAGGCCAGATGGGTCGCCGAATCGCCTTCCGGATCCGGAACCGCCCGGAACTTCAGACCCGGGATCGGGGCCAGCATGGCCGCAAGGAGCGCCTTGTTCTTCCGCTGGGCCGCCAGCACCCGGTTGAGCTTCCGGAGCTGGGCGAGACCGATGCCCCCCTGGATTTCATTCATCCGGTAGTTGAAGCCGAGGATCGTCCGGCCGTCGAGGGCCCGGCTGACGGTGGAAAGGTGGTCGTGGCCGTGGTCGTGGTACCATTCGGCGCGGTGGTAGAGGTCCAGGTCGTCGGTCAGGATCATGCCGCCTTCACCGGTGGTAATCGTCTTGTAGTGGTCAAAGCTGAAGATGCCCATCTGCCCGATGGCGCCCGTCATCTTCCCCTGGATGCTCGCCCCGCAGGCCTGGGCGTTGTCCTCCAGCACCAGGAGATTGTGCTTCTTGGCCACCTTCATGATCCTGTCCATCCGCGCCGGCGCGCCGCACATGTGGACGGGGATGATCGCCTTCGTCCGGGGGGTGATCTTGTTCCGAATATCGTTGGGATCCAGGTTCAGGGTATCGTCGATGTCGGCCATGACGGGCATCGCGCCGACCTCGAGGACCGCCTCGTAGGTGGCCATGAACGTAAAAGCCGGACAGATCACCTCGTCGCCGGGCCCCACGTCCAGGGCCGTAAGGGCAATCTTGAGGGCCGAAGAGCCCGAGGAGACCCCCAGGGCATACCGGGCGCCGAAATATTTTGCGAAGGCCTTCTCGAAATCCCGGACCTTCCAGATCCCCTGCCGCTCCCGGTCGAGGGAATAACGGGCGAAGATCCCCGTCTTGAAGAGCGCCTCGATCTCCTTCAACTCTTCCTTACCGATCAATTCCGCGCCGGCCATAACCTGTTCCTCCTTCAATTTGGAAAATGGGGACACGATACAGCATCATGCCCCCATTTTCCCATTTCATGTTTTTACGAATAACACTCCTGATAGATCTCGACCATGTCGTCGAGCGTCATCTTGCACGGATTGTTGGCCAGCGGGCGGGCGACCGTCATCGCCGCCTTCGCCAGCTCGGGGAAATCCTCTTCGGGGATCTTAAGCTCCTCGAGCGTCGTGAGGACCCCGCAGTCTTCGATGAGCGATTCCACCGCCTCGACGGCCAGGTAGGCCGCCTCCCGGAGCGGCAGATCGTCGACATTCTCCCCCATGGTCTCCGCGATGTCGACGAACTTTTCCCGGGCGCCGGGGAGGTTGAAGGCCATCACCCGGGGGAGCATGATCGTGTTGGCCAGGCCGTGGGAGACCCCGTATTTCCCGCCCAGCGGGTAGGAGAGCGAGTGAACCGCCGTCACCCCGGCGTTGGCCAGGCCGAGCCCCGCGTAGAGGCTGCCCAACAGCATCGCCTCCCTGGCATCGAGGTTTCCGCCGTCGTGCACCGCCGTCCGCAGGTTGTCGGAGATCAGGCCGATCGCCTCCAGCGAGATCATCTCGCTCATCGGCGAGGCATTGACCGAAGTGTAGGATTCGATGGCATGGCAGAGCGCGTCGATCCCCGTCGTCGCCGTCGCATGCGGCGGGAGCGTCAACGTCAGCTCCGGATCGAGCAGCGCCAGCTCGGGATAGAGGTAGGGACTGTTCATCCCCTCTTTCTTCTTGAGCTTCTTCCGGATGAAGACGGCGGTAAAGGTCACCTCGCTTCCCGTTCCGGCGGTCGTCGGAATCATGACCTTCGGCAGACCCGGACCGGGAACCCGGTTCAGTCCGAGGTAATCCTCCGCCTTTCCGCGGTGCGCCGCGAGGACGGAGACCGCCTTGGCCAGGTCCATCGCGCTTCCGCCGCCGATGCCGACGATGCCGTCGCATCTCTTCCGGAGGGCCAGCTTCGCCCCCTCGTCGGCCAATTCAAGCGGCGGTTCCGGCGTGGCCTTGTCGAAAAGAACATGCCCGATTTTCGCTTGCTCCAGCAGATCGGCCACCTTGCCGCCAAAACCCGCCCCGGCCAGATTTCCATCGAGGACAACCAGCGGCCGGCTGATCTTCAACTCCGCCAGGTGCTCCGCCAAACCCGCAAAGCTGCCTTTTCCGAAAACGATCTTTTTGGCGCCCGTAAAAGAAAATGTCTTCACGTTCGATTCTCCGTTTTTGTCGCACAATCCGCCGATGCTTCCGCGCGTCGGCATCGTGGAAGCCGTTTGGCTTTGTTTCATACGAACCCCGGGAAGGAAAGTCAAGAGATTTAACGCTCTTTGTGGTCCCCGTACCACTCGATCTGCCGGCAGATTCCCCGCAGAATCTTGACCTCCCGGGCCTGCAGCGTCGTCCGGGCGAAAAGGCGGCGGAGGTGCATCATCCAGTAGTCGGGATTGTCCGGCAGCAGAAACCCGATCGCCAGCAGGGTCTCCTTGAGCTGGGCGTACATCCCCTCAAGCTCCCGGGAGGAGGCGAGCTTCGGCTGGATTTTCGCCTCCCCCTCCATCCGCGCGAGCAGGAGTTCGTAGCAGACCACCATGACCGCATGCGAAAGGTTCAGCGACTTAAACCCGCTGGTCGGGATCGTGACCACGGTCTGGCAGAAGCGGAGATCGTCGTTCGTCAGCCCCGTGTCTTCAGGTCCGAAGAGCAGCGCAATCTCGTTTTTTTGCGACAGGCCAACCAGAATCTCCGCCATCCGGCGGGGAAAGACGACGGGACCCCGCCCCGATCCGTGCCGGGCCGTCGTCCCCACGACCCATGTGAAGTCGGCCAGCGCCTCGTCGAGGGTGTCGAAATGGCGAATCCCTTCGACGATCCTCTTCGCCACGTGGGTCGCCATCTGCCGGACCGCCTCGTCGTCGAGGTTTCGGTTTCCGACGACGATCATCTTCTCAATCCCCATGTTCATCGCGCAGCGCGCCGCCGAACCGACATTCCCGGGGAATTTCGGCCCCTTCAGCACAATGGTCACGTTCTCCAGATTCGCCTTCACCATGGAGCATTTCCTCGTTTACGGCTTTTGCCAACGGGCCGCGACAAACGCCCCAGTCTCGCTCCCCTCCCCCTCCCGTTCGCTCCGGTCGAACGTCGCGGGATCATCCTCCTTGCCGAAATGAACCGCCGTCCGGGCAACGCCGGGAACGGCCGCCGCCGCGAGGAGCTGTGCGGGCGAACGGAAAAAAACCCGGTTGAAAATCGACTCCGGATCCCGCCGCGCCTTCGCGCTCCGCCGGACCGCCCAGGGGCTCAGGCTGTTGAGCGTCGCCACGACGACCTCCCCACCCGACCTGGTCACGCGAAACAGTTCCGCGACGGCCCTCTTTTCATCCGCGATGAACTCCAGCGCCGCCACCGAAACGGTCTTGGCGAAAGACCCGCCGGCAAACGGCAGGGAGACCATGTCGGCCGCCACGGCTGCAAAGGGCATCTCCGGCCCCCCGGAGACCGCAGGTTGCGTTTCTCCCCCGTTGCGGGGATCCCCGTCCGGCCGATTCTTTTTCTTCGCATGCCGCAGCATGGCCGGTGAAATGTCCACACCGACCACTTCCGCCCCGCGGGCAAGGAATTGCCGTGTGAAGATCCCCGTTCCGCTTCCGGCGTCGAGAATCCGCTCTCCTTTCCCGGGCCTGAGCAGCGACAGGATGAGCTCGCTCTCATAATGCAGGACCGCCCTTCCCACGGGGGTTTCGAACCAGCGGTCGTATCGTTCCGGCCAGTCGTCAAACAAGGCTTTTCCGGTCATGGCACCTCTCCAGCTTCGCTACCTTTTCTTTTTCCCCGACAGGGCCGCACGGATGAAATGGGTGAACAGCGGGTGGGGTTTCGTCGGACGCGACTTGAACTCGGGATGGAACTGGCAGCCCAGGAACCACGGGTGGCCGCCGATCTCGACCATCTCGGCAAGACGACCGTCCGGGGAGATGCCGGTGATCCTGAGCCCCTTTTCCACCATGACTTTTTTGAACTCGTTGTTGAATTCATACCGGTGGCGGTGCCGCTCGCTGATCTGCGCCTCCCCGTAAGCCGCGCAGGCGAACGAATCTTTTTCAAGGAGGCAGGGGTAGGCGCCCAGACGCATCGACGCCCCCTTCTCGGTGACCTGCTTCTGCTCGGGAAGCAGGTCGATCACGGGGTAGGGGGTGTCCGCATCGAACTCGGAACTGTTTGCCCGTTTCAGGCCGCAGACATTCCTCGCGTATTCCACGACGGCCA
>DIKL01000089.1:0-168 GCA_002424545.1 Syntrophaceae bacterium UBA5619 | reverse complement strand
CCTCGTTGAGGCTCTTGTAGGAGTCGGTCAGGTTCACATATTTCCCCACGATCGCGATCGTCACGTCATGGGCGGGACGGAGGAACCGGTCGACCACGTTTTCCCACGCATCGAGGTGGGGCCGGCCGGTCCAGATGTTCAGCAGATCGACGATCTTCTGATCCACGC
>DIKL01000040.1 GCA_002424545.1 Syntrophaceae bacterium UBA5619 | reverse complement strand
AATGCAAGAAAAATGATGACATCAGAAATGGTCGGGGCGAGTGGATTTGAACCACCGGCCCTCAGAACCCCATTCCGATACGCTACCAGACTGCGCCACGCCCCGACATAAATTCGTTCCGTGTTTGGTTTCCTACCACCAAACGTGCACCCGTGTCAAGGACAATGCACCCGTAAAAAAACTTGAATCCAAGGGATGGTTCAAGTATATATTTGGCGATGCTTAAAGAAACGATCGCCGGAAGGAATAGACACGAAATGACGCGTGGGACCAAACTTTCTATCCATACTGCGCTGATCATTTTTTTTCTGATGACCACGCCGTGCCGGGCGGACATCTACAAATACACCGACGCGGAGGGAGTCATCCACCTGACCAATGTCCCTACGGATCCTGGGATTCCCTACGTACTGATGATCAAGGAGAAGCGCGTCATCATTCAGTTGCAAGGGGATATTTCCCCTTACGACCATCTGATTTCCCGTGCTGCGGAAAAATACCGTGTCGACCCCGCGTTGGTCAAGGCCGTTATCAAAGCGGAATCAAATTTCAATCATCGGGCCGTCTCACCCGTCGGCGCAACGGGGCTGATGCAACTGATGCCGTCGACAGCGGCCACGCTTCAAGTCAGGGATTCCTTTCATCCTGAAAACAATATCGACGGCGGCGTCCGGTATATCCGGTACCTGATGAATCTTTTCGACGGCAACCTTCCCCTTGTGCTGGCCGCCTACAATGCGGGTGAAAATTCAGTTATTCGGTACAACAACCGCATCCCTCCCTATCCGGAAACGCAGACCTATGTGAAACGAGTCCTGAATTTTTTCGACGGATACAGCAAGGGGAAACCCTCCCGCTGAAATCGATTAAGGCTTCGTGTTTACCGTCAGATAATCCTTCAGAGCCTCAAGTCTTTTCCCTTTGATTCCCGTTACCGCTGTAAGATCCGAAAGACCCTGAAATCCGCCTCTTTGATTGCGCAACTGCACGATCTGGTCTGCCGTCTTTTCTCCGATGCCGGGCACCAGGGCAAGATCCGGCTCGGAGGCGAGATTAAGGTCGATCGGCAAACCCAGAGCCAGTTTTTTTGAAGCGGACATCTGTTCGATTCGAATCTCCCCCCGCGGAGAGAACGACATTACGGACCCATCGGAAAGCCGGGCGGCTTGGATCATCACCCGATCATCGATTCCCTGAAATTCAGCAATGTCCGCTATCGCATCCATGGTCGCATCCTTCGGCAGAAAATAGATCCCGTTTTTCGCCGGATCCCCTGAAATCTCGATCGCCATCAACCCGGGCCCCTGGTTTCCCCAGGGAATGGGCGTCCCCCGGAACGGCTGACGGTCATGGAGCAGGGATATCGCGTAAACGGCCAGAGATGCCATCAAAACCGCGAGGGCACCCAATCGCTGCGCATCGGAGACCAACATTCAGGATTCCTTATCCGAACGGAATGCGTCGTGCAGAACCGTAACGGCCAGTTCGGTGTACTTCGCCTCCACCACGCAGGAGACCTTGATCTCTGAGGTGCTGATCATCATGATATTGATCCCTTCTCGCGCAAGCGTGTCGAACATCCGCGCCGCCACCCCGGAGTGGCTGATCATCCCGACGCCGATGATGGATACTTTCGCCACGTTGTCGTCGATCTCCAATTTCTCCGCGCCAACCTCCTTCACGACATCGGCGATGATTCGCGTCGCTTCCCGAAGATCCTTCCGGGAAACCGTAAAGGTGAGGTCCGTATGTCCCTGAACGCTTGCATTCTGGATAATCATGTCGACGATGATATTGTGTTCCGAAAGGGGCGTAAACAGGCGTGCCGCAACGCCCGGACGGTCCGGGACATGAACGATCGTGATTTTCGCCTGATCACGATCATAGGTTACACCGGCCACCACTTCCTTCTCCATATCCTTCTCCTCTCTGGTCACCAAGGTTCCCCCTTCATCGCTGAATGAGGATTTGACATATACCGGTACGTTGAATTTCTTGGCAAGCTCCACGGAACGGGGCTGAAGCACCTTGGCGCCGGCCCTGGCCATTTCCAGCATCTCGTCATAGGTAATGCGATCCAGCCTCCGGGCGTTGCTGCAGATGTTCGGATCGGTGGTGTAAACACCATCCACATCGGTATAGATATCGCAAACATCGGCCTTCAGCGCCGCCGCCAAAGCGACGGCGCTGGTGTCCGAGCCACCCCGGCCGAGGGTGGTGATGTTGTTTTCCGCATCAACGCCCTGAAAACCGGCTACCACCGCAATCATCCCCTTATTCAATCCATCGCGGATTCTCTCCGTATCGATACTCATGATGCGGGCTTTGTTGAAAGCCTGGTCCGTTAATACCCGAACCTGAAATCCGAGAAAGGATTTCGCGGGGAATCCCATTCCGTTCAGCATGATCGCCAACAAAGTTACCGTCACCTGCTCGCCAGTCGATATCAGGGAATCGTACTCCCGGGGATTCGGTTCCCCCGCCGCCTGTAGCGCCAGACGGATCAACCGATCCGTCTCTCCCGACATGGCCGAAAGTACGACGACCACATCATTTCCCGCTACCTTCGTCCGGATCACCCTCTTCGCCACATTCGCGATCCTCTCGAGATCCCCGACCGATGTTCCGCCGTATTTCTGAACCACCAAAGCCATTTTTATAATCCTCCTCGCTTGAACGCCCGCCCGCAGATGCCGATTCGGTCCCGGCAACCGGAAATCTCTATCCTTCTTCTGTTCTCGTCAAGATATGTTATAACGACGAACAGGGCATCGTCCGGAAGGGCATCCAACACCTTTTCAGCCCATTCGACCACCGCAACGCCACGCCCGTACAGATATTCTTCACATCCCATTTCAGCAAGGTCGCGGTATCCCGACAGACGATAAACATCAATATGATAAAGGATTGCCTTACTCCCCGGATACTCGTTGATCAGCGTAAAGGTCGGCGATGTGACGACATAATTTTCCGGAACACCCAGCCCGCTCGCAATTCCCTGGGTCAGGCAGGTCTTGCCGGCACCCAACTCGCCGGTCAGCGCGACGACATCCCCCGCCGTGAGGTTTTCCGCCAGAATTTTCCCGATTCGGAAAGTTTCCTCGGGACTTTTCGATAATAAATCCATCTTCGAACGCCGGTCGGGGAGCATCTCACGCCCTCACGATGGCATCCGCCATGGCCGCAACCTTCTTCATCGCTGCGATGTCATGGACCCGTACGATCTGTGCGCCGTGAAGGATCGCCGCCGTGACCACCGCCGCCGTACCCTCCATTCGATCCACCGGAGCACCCCCCGTGATTCGGCCGACAAAGCCCTTACGGGATGGACCGACCACGATTGGTTTTCCGATACACTTGAATTCCATGAGGTATTTAATGAGACGCATATTGTCGACGGCCGTTTTGCCGAAACCGAGGCCCGGATCGATCATGATCTGTGTCGAATTGATCCCGTGATTTTCGGCATGTTCGATTCTTCTTGCCAAATATTCGATAATCTCGCCCGACAGGGAACCGTAAGCAAGATCCCCTTCTTGCATCGATTTCGGCATCCCCCTCATGTGCATGAGCACTACGGCCGCGTGGGCGTCGGCGACGACATCCGCCATCCGGTCATCGAAATTCATGCCGCTGATGTCGTTGACCATTTCCGCTCCCTCCGCCAGGGCTTTCCGCGCAACGTCCGCCTTCGTTGTATCGATCGAAAGCGGAAGATTGGTTCGCGCCGCAAGGGATCGAATGACCGGGATCACACGGCGCAACTCCTCCTCCAAGGAAACGGGATCCGATCCGGGACGGGTGGATTCTCCTCCGATGTCGATGAGGTCCGCCCCCTCCCCCGCCATGCGGACTCCCTCCTCCACGGCCTGATCCGCAGAAGCGAACCGGCCGCCGTCTGAAAAGGAATCCGGGGTCACGTTGAGGATCCCCATGATCAACGTACGTTCTCCGAGGGTGATTTCCCTCCTGGATGTCCGAAGCCGGAAGGTTTCCGCAAAAACGCTCTTCAGTATCCCTCTGATTTTATCGGCGATCAAACTGAGCCCGAAGGGCTGGATCGAGATTTTATCGGCATACTTCTGCAACTGCCTGTACGTCCCCATCAGAATGATATCCGTACGCGCGACGCTGCACCCGACGGTTCCCCGTGCAACAGCCGCATCTCCCCCCAAAGAAAGCATCTCCTGCTTGATGATGTTGGCGACGCGACACTCCATACCCTCCAAAATGATGTTCAGATGGAACATCTTGGGGAGCATCGCTTGAATGCCGTAGGGGTCCACGTGAACCCCTTTCAGTGCATTCAAGGCCTCTGCCTCGGAGGTTACATGCAGATATCGGATTCGAAGTTCATCCATAGCCAAATCGGATTGCCTGACAAAAGATTTGTATCCATGTAATTTGGGCAGCCCCGCGCCGTCTCAGCCGATCGCTTCGGGCTGTGGAACCGCGACTTCCTTGGACGGAGCGATTCCGATCATCTCATCCAGTTCCGCGCCGTTTAAGACCTCTTTTTCCAACAGCTCCAAGGCGATGCGGTTCAAGAGATCCATATGATCCGACAGGATTTTCTTGGCGTTCTCATATCCCGACATGACGATGCGGGACACCTCGGCATCGATTTTCTTGGCGGTCTCCTCGCTGTAATCCTTGTGGGTGGCGAATTCTCTTCCGAGAAAAATCTGCTCTTCCTTTTTCCCGTAGCTCAACGGACCCATCTCATCGCTCATGCCCCACTCACAAACCATCTTGCGGGCCAGGGCGGTGGCCCGTTCGATATCGTTCCCGGCGCCGGTCGTGAAGTCCTTCAGGATCAATTCCTCCGCCGCTCGCCCGCCCAGAAGGATCACGATGTTGTTGAGAAGGTACTCCCGTGGATAGGAGTGCTTTTCGTCGACCGGCAACTGTTGCGTGAGCCCCAGCGCTCGGCCCCGGGGAATGATGGTCACCTTGTGGATCGGATCGGTGCCCGGCAGCATTCTTGCGACGAGCGCATGACCCGTTTCGTGATAGGCCGTATTTCTCTTCTCCGTATCGCTGATGACCATGCTCTTTCGTTCGGTGCCCATCATCACCTTGTCCTTCGCGTACTCGAAATCGCTCATTGTCACCTTCTCCTTGTCAAATCTGGCGGCATACAACACCGATTCGTTGACAAGGTTTTCGATATCGGCTCCCGAAAAACCGGGTGTTCCGCGAGCGATAATGGCGAAGTCGACGTCCGCCGCAAGGGGAGTCTTCCGTGCATGAACCTCCAGAATTTTTTCACGACCCCTGACATCGGGCAACGGTACAACGACCTGGCGGTCGAAGCGTCCGGGGCGGAGCAAGGCCGGATCGAGAACGTCCGGCCGGTTGGTGGCCGAAACGAGGATGACCCCTTCATTCGATTCAAAACCGTCCATTTCCACCAGCAGCTGGTTGAGGGTCTGCTCTCTCTCGTCATGACCTCCTCCCAAACCGGCGCCCCGATGCCTCCCGACCGCATCGATCTCATCGATGAAAATGATGCAGGGGGCATTTTTCTTTCCCTGCGTAAACAGATCTCGAACGCGGGATGCCCCGACACCGACAAACATCTCGACAAAATCGGACCCGCTGATGCTCAGAAAAGGGACATCCGCCTCCCCGGCAATCGCCCGCGCGAGCAGCGTCTTCCCGGTGCCGGGCTGTCCGACCAGAAGAAGCCCTTTGGGTATCCTCCCGCCCAATCGTGTATATTTTTTTGGATCTCGCAGGAAGTCAATGACCTCCTGGAGTTCCGCCTTGGCTTCTTCGACGCCGGCCACATCGGCGAACGTCACCTTTTTCGATTTGTCGGTTACGAGACGGGCGCGGCTCTTTCCAAAGGCCATCGCCTTGCCTCCGCCGCCCTGCATCTGCCGCATGAAGAAGATCCAGACGCCGATGAGCAGAAGCATCGGCAGCCAGGAAACCAGAAGGGTCATGTACCAGGGAGAATCATCCGCCGGCTTTGCGGAGATCCGAACCCCCTTTTCCTTGAGCAGGGCAATTGCGCCCGCGTCTTTGGGGGCGTAGGTCTTGAAGAACGTTCCGCTGGTCAGCCGGCCGGAAATGTTTTCCCCTTGGATGGTCACTTCCGCCACCTGGCCCTTGTCCACATTGCTTAAAAAATCACTATAGATGATCTCCGTCTGGGCGCTCTTCGGCTGATTGAAAAGATGGTAGATCATTACGAATACCAGGCTGATCACAAGCCACAATGCTATATTCTTCTGCAGCGGGTTCAATAGCGTTTCTCCTTTAATCCAAAGCGGTGAAGCAAAAGATCCATCTCTTACGATCCGCATCCGTGCTTACGCATTTTCTCTTATAATATCGAATCGTTTATTTCAAATTATTTCTGACTTCCAGGGACACGTTCCGATCCCATCGGGCTTCCGCAATATGTCCCCGAAGAGATCCCGGCCTTCAATACACGTCTCGTTTTTTCGGTTATCCGGACCCGTTCGCTGATCCTTTCGCCGCCAATCCAGACGATCGACTCGGCATCGACCAGCAACGGGATTTCGCGTCGGCGGGTCGCAGCAATCTTGCGATCGATGAAGTACTCATTCAATTTCTTTGTTCCGCCCAATCCGAGAGGGTTGATCCGGTCGCCCGGTCGCATATTTCTCAGGACGAGGGGAAGGACCAAACGGTCATAATCCATGAAGCCGATTTCCGGCCGACGCAGCATCTCGTTCAGCGTGGGCTTGGCGCTCCATTCCAGACGAACCATCAGACCGATTTCGTCCAGATAAACCGTCGTGGGGATTTCCACCTTGTATTCATAACGGGACGTCGTTGCTCTCTCGATCCTTTTTCTTCCAACCCGCCTCTCCCCCCTTTTTCGAATTCGAAGAATCCCCCGCTCGCGTTCGACGACGATCCCGAAGGGAAGATCCAAAGATAGATATTGACAATCATCCCGCCTGGCCAAAATCAGAACCGATTCGATATTGCGGCAACCGATGCCGTTTTGCGACGGTGCGGCGCTCTCCAGCAGGCATTTCATGATCCGTCCCTGAATGGCCTCATGCAGGGCGCGAAATTCCGCAAGGGGAATGGCGACATTGCCGAAGTCCCCGCCTGCCGCCCAGCCGCCGATGGTCTGCCGGACGACCTCCCGGAGATAGTGATCTTCCCGACGGAAGAGATCCGCCATCCGACAGAGCGCCTCGATCAATCGGGGATTGTAGCGCGACGTCAACTCGGGAATCAGCTCATTGCGGATTCGATTGCGGAGAAACATGATGCTTTCGTTGGAGCTGTCCGTCATATATGGAATTCCCTCGTTCCGGAGGAATTCGAGAATCTCCGTTCGACCCACATTCAACAGCGGACGGATGATCCGTCCGTCCCGCACCGGCAGGATTCCCCGCAGGCCCCCCATTCCGCTGCCCCGCAACAGGTGGAGAAGGACGGTTTCCGCCTGATCGTCGCGATGATGTCCGACGGCAATTTTCATGGCTCCGCATCGTTCGGCCGCCGCTTGAAGAAACCGGTACCGTTCCTCCCGGCCTGTCTCCTCCAGCGAACGCCCGCTCTTCCGTTGAAGGGCACGGACATCCGCCCTTCGACAAACACAGGCGATCCCCATTTCGGCGCTGAGACGACGGACAAACGCCTCGTCCCGATCCGCTTCTCCCGTTCGGAGACCGTGATGAAGGTGAGCCGTCGTCAGATGTAGTTGATATTCGTTTCGCAGACGCGCGAGGATATGGAGAAGAGCCACCGAATCGGGACCACCGGAGACGGCCACGACGAGGTGATCCCCTCGCTTCAGCATCGAGTGGCTCTCGATCGTCTGTCGGACCTGATTCAGCATAGCGGGCAAGATTGCCTCAAAAGAGCGTGGCCGTTATCGATCGCTCCGTCTGGGAAGAATCGCATTCCTTGCCGTCTTGATCACGACTCAATTCGGAATGCCCCCCTTCCGAGTGGAATAGGACTTTGATTTCCGTACGATATGCCGATCGGATATACGGGAGACTGTCGTGAACCCTGCCCGCGCTGCGGCGCCGCATCTGCTCTCCATCTATTTTCCGTATACCACGATATTCGCGACCGCCTTCAGCCTCTTCACGATTCCGTCGAAAGCCGCTTGCCTTTTTTGGCTTTCAAGATAGTTACCGATCTTTTTTTTCACATCCGCGTCCAGAGTCTGGACCTCCGCCGCCTGACGATCGAGGACCTGAATGATATGAAAACCGAAGTCCGTTTCCACGACCGGACCGATGGTATTCTTTTCCTGGGAGAAGGCAGCATCCTCGAACGATTTGACCATCTGACCGCGGGTGAAGGTTCCCAGATCGCCTCCGGACTGCTTGCTCGGGCAATCGGAATTTTTTGCGGCCAAATCGGCAAAGTCTGCGCCCGCCTCAAGTTTCTTCCGCAAATCTTCCGCCTTTGCCTTCTTGTCCGCCAAGGCTTTTTCCTTGTCCTCCGGACCCTTGGATACCAAGATATGCCGCGCATGAACGGTTTCCGGTTTCTTGAACTGTTCACGGTTCTTCTCATAAAATTCGCTGATCTCTTTTTCCGGAACTTTGACCTTTCCTCCCAACTCCTGCTCGACAAGCTTGTTGATTTTGATGTTCAATCCGATCTCATCCTTGATCTTGGCAACGTCGATTTTGTTCTTCTTCATGATGTCATCCAGCGTCATTCCCGGGGGAAGCTGGGATTTCATCCCTTCCATGATCCCCGCAACCTCTTTTTCGGTTGCGTTTATTTTCTTGGCCTTCACCTCTTTGGACAAAAGGGTCCGCAGTACGAAATCATCGACCAGGCTCTTGCGGATTTCCGCCCTGCCCTGTTCGCGTTTTTCGGGAGAAATTTCTTCTTTGAACATCTCCATCCTTTTGTTCACCTCAGCATCAAGCTGCGCCTTGCTCATTTTGACCCCATCCACCTCCACGGCCACGCCCGCGGCATCGTTCTTTTTTATAACCGCGGCTTCCTCCTTCACGTCTGCCGGAGGAACCGCCGTTGCCGCTTCGATTTCAGTCGGGCTCGGCGCCATGACCGGTTTGGCGGGCTCGGCCTTCGGTTCTTTATCTCCACAACCGGCAAACCCGCCGGAGATCAATAAAAGCGCCATCACGATCAGAGCAGTTCTTCTTATTATTGAAATCACAACACTTCCTCCCGTCGATAAATTTTATCTTGATGATCTCATTCCCGATTCTCCCTTTCAGCCGCAAAGCGACGACGAATCAGGCCAATGGACGGCGGAGTATAAGCAAAAGTGCCGATTAGGTCAAGAAGGATGGTTGGGTTCGTGGATCGTTGGATACGATGGTCAATTGCCTGAACCATGCCCAAGATCAACCAAAGCGATCTACGACTCGGGAAAATGGGATCGCAGCTCTTCCAGAATCCGGAATTGGAGGTCCGGCATCGGGCACCCGGAAGGAATCCGCGCAAGCCAAGGAATCGATGGACCCATTCGGTCGAGAAGATCCTTCAAACCCTCCGAAATGGATACGGGTGGGAATACGGACCGACTGAAGTGATGAACCAACCTCAGGGTCTTCAGGCCATCAAACCAGACATGGAACTGACGCCGAAGATGCTCCGCATCGGAACAGTTTCGGCGGATGAGCGGCCAATCGATCGCAAACCGGGAAAGAGCGAGATACGCCTTCAGGGCGGGATGGATTTTGTTCGCGGCGGCGAGGATGGATTCCGAATTTTTGTCCGGATCCGCTTCCATCTCGGCCAGCCACTGCCGGAGAATCACGAAAATTTGGGAATGATAAAGGCGGTATTCGTCCGCCTCTCCGCCAATGAACCGCCGCATGCTCCGGCCGGTGCCGAAGGGGACCCTTGCAGACATCCGGGAAGACGGAAAGACGGTCGTGTTTTTGATCGAGCCGATCTTGCCGACCTTTGCCAGCTTGTTGAGAAAATGGAAATCCTCCGCCGCCCTCCGGCGATTCATCCCGCGGACATCCAGATAGGCTTGCGCCGTGCACGTCATTGTCGATCCGATGGAATGAAAGGCGTAGGGAGAACCGGCAAAGGAAAGGCCGATCACATAGGCGCGCAGAAAGATCTCATAACCACAGATGGCGGACTTCAGTCGTGCTTCAAAGGGCATCTGATGGGCATATCTTACCACGGCTGCCGGTTCGCGCGTATCCGCGAAATGCCTGCCAACGGCGATCAGATAGTTTTCCTCAACCAGCGTATCGGCGTCAAGGCAGAAAATGACGCCCCCGCCGGGGTCCCCCTCTTCGAGGAGCGTTAGGGCGGCGTCCATGCCGATCTTTCTGGCCGTACCCACGCCGCCGTCCCGCTCCGGTATTTCCAAACCGGGCGATGAGGCATCGATGAACCCGATGCGAAGTTCTCCGGCGGCGATTTTGACCAGATCCTCATGAATACGGGCGGATGAAGAGGGCGAAACGAAACCGCGGAGAAGATCATCCAACATCGACAGCGTCAACTGATTGTCCCGGATCTCTTCGGGAGTCGTCCGCGGCGGCGGGTGGTTGTTCACAACGCACAGAACCAGCGTACAGCCAAGTGCCTCCGGCGGATTCGCGGCAATCCGGGCGAGGGTATGGAAGAGCGAACCGCTTTCCGCGAGGGCCGGAATGACCACGACCCTTTCGATACCCTCCCGCGAGCCCATCCGGAGCGGCCGATTTTGCCGGATGCCGTAACATTGAAGGTATCGGGCAATTTGCGAGGATCGGTTCATGCCGAACCCGCAATCAGGCGCAGTGCCGCCCCTTCATCAACGCCTTCGATCCAATGGATGAATACGCCCTTTTTTTCCATCCCCCGAAACCAGGTTTCCTGCCGCTTGGCAAATTGCCGGATCCGGGTGTTCAGGGTCTGAAACATCTCTTCACGGTCGATTTTCCGCTGGAGGTACCGGCCGATGTAACGGTATTCCAAACCGAAGGATTCGATCCTCTCCCATGCGATTCCCCGGTCGTGGAGACGTTGAACCTCATCGATCATCCCGGCCTGCAGACGGGCCTGCAGACGAATCGTGATTCTCCGGTGAAGCTCCTTTCGATCCAAGCGAATCCCTATCACCAGCGGGGTTACCGTGACAGGCGGCCCGGCGATTTGGGGATGTGTCCGGGAAAATTCGGCGATCTCGATCGCGCGGATGAGCCTTTTACGTTCCATCAGATCGGTCGAGTTGTGGGCATCCGGGCAGAGCGAAAGGAAATATTTTTGAAGGAATTCCAGATCCTGCGCGTCGAGTTTCTGCCGCAGCGCGGAATCTTCAGGCACCGGAATCATCCGATATTCCCGGAGGATCGAATCCAGATACATCCCCGTCCCTCCGGCCAGAATCGGAATCCGTTCCCGCGCTGAAATCTCCCGAAAACAGATAAAAAAAAGCTTCTGAAAGGCAAATACGTTGAATTCTTCCGTCGGATCGCAGATGTCGATCAGGTGAAACGGCACCACCGTTCCACCTCGGCCGTATTCGCGGAAATCCTTTCCCGTCCCCAGATCCATGCCTCGATAGACCTGACGAGAATCCGCCGAGATGATCTCGCCTCCCATTTTCCGCGCGAGTCGGACGGCAAGCTCCGTTTTCCCGGATGCGGTCGGCCCCAGGACGACGATCAAATTCCATTTTCCCTTGGATCCCGCCTCCGTCCGGTCCTGATCGATCATCTGATCTTCTCCTGTTCGAACCTCTTGGCGATGTCGTTGACCTGAATCCAAACGAGACAACAAAGTTTGATATTCCGGGACCAAAAAAATGTCCCGGCCGCTTTTGACGACCGGGACATTTGCGTTTATGGAGGTTACCTTATAATGGCTGAACGTTTACCGCCGCAGGTCCTTTTTTGCCCTGCTCGATGTCAAAGCGAATTCTCTGACCCTCGTAAAGCGTCTTGAAGCCTTCGCCTTGAATGGCGCTGAAATGTACAAAGACATCCCCGCCCTCATCATTTTCGATAAAGCCAAACCCTTTCTTCTCGTTGAACCATTTTACCTTACCTTCTGCCAAAGCTTTGCACCCCCCTTTCCTAAATTGTGTTCAAGCGGATTTCACATCCCAAAAGACAAAAAAACCACCCCTTCTCAGAACCGAGTCCTGAAACGGTGGTGGCTGGATTGTCCCGCAAGATATAAACACCCGACTTTTCCTGTTCCGCCCTTTCAGTCATCTTTGGAACCCGGCGTATGTGCTGCTTTACGGGCGGTTGTGTGTCCCTAACATCCATTTTTTGAAAAATCAAGTTTTTTTATCGTCTTTTTCAACGATTCCTATCCCCCGTCCGGCTGCCCGGCTTCCGGCCGATCCGCATTCCTTGATATTCCTTTCCGTTCCCGGCGATCCGCCCCACCGATGGCAGGAAAACCAATGTCCCTGATCGCCCTCCCTCCAGGATGGTTTCCGTTGCTCGCAGATTTCAATCCGCAGCGGACATCGCGGGTGAAACGCGCATCCCGTCGGCGGCGCGGTCGACGACGGCATCTCTCCGGAGAGGACGGTGCGTTCGGACTTGCGGAGCGGATCCATAGCGGGTACGGCGGACAGAAGGGCGCGGGTGTAGGGATGCGCCGGAGTTTCACAGACCTGCTCCGTCCGCCCCAACTCGACCATTTGACCGAGATACATGACCGCAATCCGGTCGCTCATGTGCCGCACCACTCCCAAGTCGTGCGTGATGAAGAGATAGGTCAGCGCGAATTCCTGCTGCAAGCGCTTCAACAGATTTAGAATCTGTGCCCGGATGGATACATCCAGCGCTGATACCGGTTCATCGGCGATAATGAGCCGCGGATCGAGAATCAGCGCGCGGGCAATTCCGATTCTCTGTCGCTGCCCGCCGCTGAATTCGTGCGGATACCGCGTCAACTGTTCCTCGTCCAAGCCGACCACGGACGCCAGTTCCAGCAATTTTCCGCGCATTTCCGCCCTTCGCCCGGGATGATGGATGATCCAGGGTTCTGCGATGATTCCACCCGTCGTCTTGCGCGGATTGAGCGACGAGTACGGGTCCTGAAAGATCATCTGAACCTTGCGGCGGTATTCCGTGAGCGCCCTTCCCTTTTGGGACGGCACTTCCTCCCCTTCGAAGCGGATCGACCCGGCGGTCGGTTTTTCCAGACGCATGATCATCCGGGCCAGGGTCGATTTGCCGCATCCGGACTCGCCGACCAGCCCCAGCGTTTCGCCGCGACGGATCCGCAGCGTAACATCATCCACCGCCCGGATGAAGCCCGTCCGGCGTGAGAAAAATCCGGTTTGAACGGCAAAATACTTCTTGAGTCCCCGGACGTCGAGCATGATCTCATTCATTTTTTTTCCCATGCAGCCAGCAGCGACAATCATGCCCGGCGAAAATCTCCTCGAGGGCGGGCGCCCGCTCCCGGCAAACCGCAAAAACGTCCGGACAGCGGTCCTGGAAACGGCATGCCGCGGGGAGGCGATCCAGAGGCGGCACCGAACCGGGAATGGCCTTCAAAAAGACATCTTTCCCGATTGGCATGTTCATCCGCGGGACAGAATTCATCAGGCCTCGGGTATACGGATGAAGCGGGGAGGAAAAGAGATCCCGCACGGGACCCTGTTCCACAACCTGTCCGGCGTACATCACGGCCACGGTCTCCGCCGTCTCCGCGACAACGCCCAAATCATGGGTGATCAGGACCACGGCGGTGCCTGTCTCCTGCCGCAGGCAAGCGATCAAGTCGATCATCTGCGCCTGGATGGTCACGTCAAGAGCGGTTGTCGGTTCATCCGCCAGCATAACGCGCGGCCGGCAGGCCAACGCAATGGCGATCATCACCCGCTGTCTCATGCCGCCGCTCATCTGATGCGGGTAATCCGACGCACGCTTTTCCGGGGAGGGTATTCCGACCATCCGGAGCATCTCCACGCTTCGTTGCTCCGCGTCACGACGGTTCATCCCCTGATGGAGACGGAACACTTCGGCGATCTGTTCCCCGACCCGGAAGACAGGATTCAAGGAGGTCATCGGTTCTTGAAAGATCATTGAGATCTCGCGCCCCCTCACCATCCGCATCTCCTCCGTCGGAAGGGTCAGAAGATCACGACCGTTGAGGAGGACGGATCCGCCGACGATCCGGCCGGGCGGCATGGGAACGAGTTTCAGGATGGAGAGGGCCAGAACGGTCTTCCCGCACCCGGACTCTCCGACCACCCCGACGGTCCGTCCCGCCTCGACCCGAAGGTCCACCCCGTCAACCGCTCGAACGACACCCCGTTCCGTCTCAAAATGGGTATGGAGATCCCTGACATCGAGAATCGCTTGCATTCGTCGGTCCGCTCCTCCACCCGCCTTATTTTGCCGTTGTTCGATACCAGTTCCGCAGAAACTGGATCAGCAGGCGGACACCCACCCCCGAGGCGCCCTTCGGGATGTAGGGCTTTTCCTTGCTCAGCCAGGCGGGACCAGCAATGTCCAGATGGACCCAGGGATAATCCCCGGTGAACTTGCTCAGCAGTGCGGCGGCCGTAATGGCCCCGCCCGCCCTGCCTCCGGAGTTCTTGTAATCCGCGGCATCGCCCTTGATCTGTTCGCTATACTCCTCCCAAAGCGGGAGCTCCCAGACCTTTTCCCCGGTGCGCTCCGCAGCGTCGCGGATCTCGTTTTTCAGGTCGTCGTCGGTTCCCATCATGCCGATGACATGATCGCCCAACGCGACGACGCATGCGCCCGTGAGGGTCGCCAAATCGATGATCACCGCGGGTTTGAAGTTTCCGGCGTAGGTCAGCGCATCCGCGAGGATCAGGCGTCCTTCGGCGTCGGTCGTTACGATCTCAATCGTCTGCCCGGACATGGTTTTCAGGATGTCCCCCGGTTTGTACGCCTTTCCGCCCGGGAGGTTTTCCGTCGCCGGGACGATCCCGACCAGATTCACCGGCAGCCCGAGCTCCGCCGCGGCACGGACGGTTGCGATCACCGCTGCGCCGCCCGCCATGTCCGTTTTCATCTCGTCCATTTTCTCGGAAGGCTTGATGGAGATCCCGCCGCTGTCGAACGTGATTCCCTTGCCAACCAGGGCCACGAAGGGACTGGATTTCTTGCCCCCGCGGTATTCCAGGATGATGAACTGCGGCGGTTCATCACTGCCCCGGGAAACGCCCAAGAGGGCATTCATTCCGAGCTCCTTCATCTGGCCGGCGTCGAGCACGGTACAGCGGATATTTTTGCCCTTGGCGCTTTCCCGGGCCTCGTTGGCCAGATCGGACGGCGTCATTTCGTTCGACGGCGTGGAGACGATATCCCGCGCATAGGTGGCCGCCGAAGCGATGATTTCGGCGGTTTTGACCGCCGTCCGGATGACCTTGTAGGCCGTATCGTCCGGCTCCAGAATCGTGAATCCCGTCACCTCGCATTCCTGCTCCCGATCCAGTGTCTTGAAGGGCAAAAAGCGGTAGAGGCCCAGGATGACTCCTTCGACAACCGCTTCGGCCATTCGTTCCAGAGGCAGGTCGATCCCGGCGATATGCAGCGACGTCGAGAATTCGGTGATATTCAGCGCTCGGATCTGCTGCGCGGCCCGGGCAAACGCCCCCCGCAGACGATCCTCCGAAAAATCGAGCCGTTTCCCTAGACCGACGACGAGAATTCGTTTGGCCGGCAAACCCCACGTATAAAGCAGGGCGGTCTGATTCACCCGGCCCTGAAAATCACCCATGCGAATAATCTCCCCAATCCGGGAGCAGCACTCCTTCCCCAGGAGGGAGGCGACCGAATCCGGTCCGGGTTCCCCCTCAAACAGGGCGACGACCGCCGCTTCGGTCGCATGTTCCGACAAACCGCCTTTTCTGACTTGAACCTTCATCTGTGCCTCCATGTGAGGGATTGCATGACCCTGACGCCTTTGATCGAACCGCTGCCTGTTCGCTCTCGGTTTACACGAGCGCCCCTGACTGATGATTTGCCGATAGTGAATAAAAAAGGGGGCAAGCCGATGATTGCTGCCCCCTTTGCCGTCTGGAGGCGGCATCCGGATTTGAACCGGAGAATAACGGTTTTGCAGACCGCTGCCTTAGCCACTTGGCTATGCCGCCGGAAAAGAATCAATGGAGCGGGCGAACGGATTTGAACCGTCGACGTCCACCTTGGCAAGGTGGCACTCTACCACTGAGTTACGCCCGCCCAGTTAATGATGGGGCGTGACTATAACAAATCAAAAGCGTTTGTCAACAAAAAACTTGCCTCGGCAAACCGCCTTTCAATGTCGCCCCACATTGGCGTTTTATATCTGTTTACCGATAGTTGCATCCTTGTGTTCCGCCCCGAATCCGAGACCGCCGGAGTGATCTCAACTTTTCGGCCGGATGCTGGTGCGGTAAAATTTCATGAAGTAGTCGATCCCGGAGATGACCGTAAGGATCAGGGCGATGTAAAGAATGACCATGCCGACCGTATGGGCATCGATGCCGATAAACGGGTAATGGATCATCAGCGCCGAAACGGCGAAGATCTGACAGAGTGTTTTTCGCTTCCCCAGCGGACTGGCCTGGATGATCATCCCCTCCGAGGAGGCGATATTGCGTATGCCGTCCACGGCAAAATCCCGGATAATAATGACGGCGACGATCCAGGCGGGGATGCGACCGATGGGAATCATCAGGATCATCCCGGTGTTGACGATCAGTTTGTCGGCGATCGGATCGAGAAACTTGCCCATCGTGGTTACGATCCGATAGCGTCGGGCGATGTATCCGTCCAGCAGATCGGTGAGTGCCGCCGCAACGAAAAGGATCGCGATGACGAGGCTCGCCCGGGGTCCCGGTGAAAAGAGAAGGTAAAAAAGGACGGGGATCACCCCGATCCGGATCAGCGAAATCGTATTGGGGAGGTTGAAAACGTCCTTTTTCCCCTCAGGAATGGGCAAGCGGTCGAACGAACGTTTTAAAAAATCGATGACCATGGAGGATCCCCTACCTATCCCGTCTTTCGATACTGTTCCAGGCATTTCCGGGAGCAGAAAAAGTACTTCTTCCCGTCAATCTCCGTTCCAATGGCCTGGCTCACCGGAACATAGGCGTGACATTGGGGATCTTCCACCAATTCTTCACCGCTCTCCGTCGTGCGGATCTTTTGCGGACCGGACTTTGCGCCTATCATAGACGATCCCCGGCGAATCCATTTAAAAAGAAAATAGATCACAACGATGCCGATAATCAGTTTGAATATCATCTCTCAGCCATCTTTCTTTATCCTTGACCACCACCGCCGCTGGACGGCGGACCTTTTACGTTCCGGCCATTTCCTTGTTCATGCGCTCAACGACGCTCCGGTCCGTGAGGCGGTCGAGCAAACCGCGGGCGGAGACGCCGTAGGCCGGATGAATTACGTACGAGGCCAACTCACAGAGTGGTTCCAGAACGAAACGCCGCCGGTGCAGTTCCGGGTGGGGAATCACCAAACCATCCGCGTTCACCACCATCTGCCCATAGAGAAGAATGTCCAGATCGATCACCCTGGGTCCCCAGCGGGGACCCGATCTCCGTCCCATCGTCCTTTCAATCGACTTCAACAATCCCAGAAGCTCTCCGGGGGGCAGCGCCGTCCTGATCTCCGCAACGGCGTTGATGAACCATGCCTGGTCCTTGGGTCCGATCGGTTCGGTCCGGTACAGGGAGGAGCTGCGCAGCAGATGGATTCCCGTCGCCTCCCGCAAACGGATGGCGGCCTTCCGGCACTGTGCGACCGGATCCTCGATATTGGAGCCGATGCCGATGAAGGCGACAATCCCGGCCACCCCCTCTTCGGACGGACCCTCGAATGTCATTTTGCTCCGCCGTTCAGGCCTTCAGCCCCAGCACATCCTGCATGTCGTAAAGACCGTTTTTTTTCTCAACGAGCCAGCGGGCGGCCCGGATCGCGCCGCGGGCAAAATTATCCCGGCTGTGCGCCCGGTGGATAAATTCCAGCCTTTCCCCCGTTCCGCCGAAGATCACCGTATGTTCCCCAATGATGTCCCCGGCCCGGACGGACTGGATTCCGATCTCCGCCTTTCCCCGTTCACCGACCATGCCCTGACGGCTGTAAACGCCGACCCGCTCGAGATCCCGTCCAAGCCGATCCGCGATCATCTGCGCCATCCTGATCGCCGTGCCGCTCGGGGCGTCCTTTTTGAGATGATGATGCGCCTCGACGATCTCCACATCGTAATCATCCCCGAGGATGGTCGAAACATCCGCCAAGACCTTCAGCATGACATTCACGCCCACGCTCATGTTCGGCGTCAATACGCAACGAACGGACGGGGCCAGTTCCCGGACGCGTTCCATTTCCCGCGCCGTAAAGCCGGTGCTTCCGATCACGATCGCCTTTCCTGCGGAAGCGGCCGTCTCGAGATGCCCCAGGGAGACATCGTGGGCGGTAAAATCGATCACCACATCCCCCCGTTCGATGCAGCCCTCGAGGGAATCGCCGATCCGGACCCCCGTCCGGTCGATTCCGAGGTTTTCTCCGGCGTCACGGCCGATGGCGGGGTGTCCCGGGCGTTCTGCGGCACCCGCCACTTCGATCCCCTCGGTTTGAGCGATCAGGCTGATGATCCTCCCCCCCATCCGGCCCGCGGCGCCCGTTACGACGGCCTTGACCATGGTAGCCCCCTTTGCCTATATCAAACCGTATTGCCGCATTGCCTTTTTGAGGATCGCCTCGTTTCCCTCCCCCATCCGGCAGAGGGGAAGGCGAAGTTCATAGTCGATCTTCCCCATGATCGCGAGGGCCGCCTTGACCGGAATCGGATTCGTTTCCACAAACAGGGCGTCGATCAGCGGACTCATCCTGTGATGGAGCGTCCGGGCCTTCGCCAGGTCACCGGCCGCAAAGGCATCGACCAGCTCGGCCATATCTCCCGGGACAATGTTGGAGATGACGGAGACGACGCCCGTGCCGCCGAGAGCCATCAGGGCCAGCGTGAAGATGTCGTCCCCGGAAAGAACGGAAAAATCGGGACCGCACAGACGGATCACGTCGCTCATCTGCTTGAGCGAGCCGGAGGCTTCCTTCACGCCGACGATGTTCGGAATCTCGGCCAGTCTGGCCAGGGTTTCCGTCTGCATATTCACCCCCGTCCGTCCCGCAATGTTGTAGATGACGATGGGAATCGGCACTTCTTCCGCGATGGCCCGATAATGACGGTAGAGGCCCTCCTGGGTCGGACGGTTGTAATACGGGCAGACCATCAGTGCCGCGTCGGCCCCGGCCTTCCAGGCATGCTTCGTCAGACGGATCGCCTCCGCCGTGCTGTTGGAACCGGTCCCGGCGATCACCGGCACCCTTTTGTTCACCGCCTCGACCGTAATCTCAATCACGCGGTCATGCTCCTCATGGGAGAGGGTCGTGGATTCACCCGTGGTGCCGCAGGGGGCGATCCCGTCCGTCCCGTGAGCGATCTGCTCTTCGATGAGGCCGCGCAGAGCCTTCTCATCGACTTTTCCATCCCTGAACGGCGTCACAATCGCGACGATGGCGCCTCCAATCATAAAAAACCTCCTTGCCCTGTCAGGCGTTCATAAAATCGGGGATCTCTTCCCCCCGGATCAGGTCATCGTAGCTCTCCCGCCGTCTGATGACATACCAGCGATCATCCCGGACCAGAATTTCCGGCACCCTTGGACGGGAATTGTAGTTGGAGGACATTGTAAAACCGTATGCGCCGGCGCTCATCACCGCAAGGAGTTCTCCCCGATCCAGCGCCGGCATGGTTCGCCCCTTCGCCAGAAAATCCCCCGATTCACAGATCGGACCGACGACATCCGCGACGACATCCTCTCTTTCCCGTTGAATCACCGGCTGGAGGTGGTGGTATGAACCGTAGAGGCTGGGTCGCACCAGGTCATTCATCCCCGCATCGACGATCATGAACCGCTTTCCCTCGTTTTCCTTGGTATAGAGAACGCGGGTCACCAGAATGCCGGCATTGCCGACGATGACCCGGCCGGGCTCGAAAATGAACGTACAGTCCAGATCCCGGGATGCTTCGATGATCGCCCGGGCATACTCCGAGGGTTGCGGCGGGGTTTCCTGATCATAGGTTATCCCGAGGCCGCCGCCCAAATCGAGATAGCGAATGGCGATCCCCTCTTCGCGGAGATGCCGGATCAGTTCCTTCAGGCGTCTGAGCGCATCGATAAAGGGCGAGATCTTCGTAACTTGAGAACCGATGTGACAGCTCACCCCCTTGATGTCCAGATGCTTCAGAACGGAGGCGCGCCGGTACGCGGCGAAGGCCGCCTCGACGTCGATCCCGAATTTGTTTTCCTTGAGGCCCGTGGAGATGTGGGGATGCGTCTCGGGATCGACGTCCGGATTGACCCGGAGGCCGATTCCCGCCCGGACGCCCAGTATCTCCGCGCGTTTGCTGATCGCCTCCAATTCCTGAACCGACTCGACGTTGAACATCAGAATTCCGGATTGCAGCGCAAAGTCAATCTCATCGTCGCGCTTTCCCACCCCGGAATAGACCATTTTCCCCGGATCGATGCCGGCCTTCAGCGCGCGGTAGAGCTCCCCGCCGGAGACGAGATCCACCCCGCCCCCTTCACGGGCGAACAGCCGCAGAATTGCCGTATTTGAATTGGCCTTGGCCGCAAAGCAGACGATATGGGGGAGATCCGCAAATGCCCCGTCAAAGACCCGGAAGTGGTGTCGCAGCGTTCGATGGCTGTAGAGATAGAAGGGTGTTCCCGCCTTCCGCGCGATGGCCTCCACCGCAACATCTTCACAGTAGAGGGAATGATCCCGATATTGGAAATGATTCATGATCCTTTTCTCTTTTGTTCTTGTCAGCCCGATTGGATCAACGTTTCTCCCGAATCTGTTGGGCCGGTTTCGACGGCTCCACGCATTGGCCCCGGGGGTCGCATGCCGACACCTGATAGGAATAGAAATGGTCCTCCTTGACGGTCATGTCGACGTAACGGAACCCCCCGGTTGCCCCATCTCTGACCAGACGCTGATCGGCGGCTTGCAACATGATCAGAAGTCGGTAGTCTTGAGGACACCCGGGACACGCCTCGGCGGCCGCCGTTTCACTCCGAAAAATCCGGAAGCCGTCGGTTTTGGTCTCCGTCCCCGGCATGGACCAGCGGAGAAGCATTCCCTCGGGAATGGAAGCGACACTGAGATCGGCTATCCGCTGCTGCGTCGATTTCACTTGCACTGGAAATGGAATCGGATCTCCTTTTTTACCGCATCCCGGGAAAACCAGGACCGCAACCACAAGACCGATCAGCCCTCCGCGCATGAACCATCCGTTTTTCATTGTCGTTCGATCTCCGCAATCCGTTCGCGAACGTTCTGTTCCGCCGTCCCGCCGTTGACCTTCCTGGCGTCGACCGATTGTCGAACGGTCAGACACCGGAACACATCCTTTTCAATACTCTTGTGAAACTTTTTGAAATCCCGAAGGGTCAGTCCGGTCAGTTTCTTTCCGTTGCGGATGCAGAACGCGACAATCCGTCCGACGATGCCGTGGGCCTCCCGGAACGGCACCCCCTTCATCACCAGATATTCCGCCAGATCCGTTGCCGTGGAGAATCCTCCTCCCGCCCCTTCCTCCATTTTTTCCCGATTGTAACGCAGATGTCCGAGCATCGCGGTCAGGATTTCGAGGGAGGCCCCGACGGTATCGACCGTATCGAAGAGAGGTTCCTTGTCTTCCTGAAGGTCGCGATTGTAGGTCATGGGCAAACCCTTCAGCAGCGTCAGCAGCGCGACGAGGTTCCCGCAGACGCGCCCCGTCTTTCCGCGGATCAGCTCCGCCACGTCGGGGTTCTTTTTCTGGGGCATGATGCTGCTTCCCGTCGTGAAGGCGTCCGCGATTTCGACATAACCGAACTCGTCGGTGGACCAAAGAATCAGGTCCTCACAGAAACGGCTCAGGTGCATCATGATGAGCGACGCGGCAAAGATGAACTCCGCAACAAAATCCCGGTCGGACACCGCATCCATGCTGTTGACGGTCATTGCCGGAAACCGCAACAATCGGGCGATATACCGCCGGTCGATGGGAATCCCGGTCCCGGCCATCGCCGCCGCGCCCAGCGGCATGACGTTCACCCGCTTCAGGCAATCCCGGAGGCGTGCCTCGTCCCGGTCCAGCATCTCCCGGAAGGCCAGCAGGTAGTGGGACAACAGGACCGGCTGCGCCTTCTGCATGTGGGTGTAGCCGGAGACGATCACACCCAATTCCCTTTTGGCCGATTCGACAAATCCACCCTTCAGGTCTCCAAGAAGCCCGATGATCCGTCCGATCTCCTCCCGCAGGTAGAGACGGATGTCGAGAGCGATCTGGTCGTTGCGGCTTCGCCCCGTATGAAGCTTCCCGCCGGCCTCTCCGATTCGTTCGGTCAGCGCCTTTTCGACGGCCATGTGGATGTCCTCGTCGTCGGGGTGAAACACAAAGATCCCCTTCTCGATATCGGCACGGATTTCCCGGAGCCCTTTCCGGATCGCATCGGCCTCGGCCTTCGTGATGATTCCCTGCTTGGCAAGCGCCCGGGCATGCGCAACGCTTCCCTCGATGTCCTGTCGATAGAGGCGACGATCGTATTGAATCGAGGCCGTGAATGTCTCCACACCGCGGTTCGTCGGCTCGCTGAACCGTCCGCCCCAGGGCTTTTCATCTCTCTTCATATCGGTTTGCGTCCGTCAAGATTCCCGTTATGACCCTTCCGTCGGCGGGAGCTCTTCCCGCCCCGGGCCCGCATGTCGCCGATCCGCTCCCCGCCCGGTTCATCCCCGCGCGTTGATCATCGCCAGAATCCGCAGGCGAAGCGCGTTCAAGCGGATGAATCCGGTCGCATCCTTCTGGTCGTACACCCGATCCTTCTCAAACGTCGCGAAATCCTCGCTGTACAGAGAGAACGGTGATTTTCTTCCGACAACGATACAATTTCCCTTGTAGAACTTCAAACGCGCGGTTCCGGTGACGCGTTCCTGCGTGTCATCGATGAACCGCTGGAGAACCTCCATCTCCGGGGCATACCAGAAACCGTTGTAGGCGAGCTGCGCATACTTGGGAATCAGGGAATCCCGCAGCAGCATCACCTCGCGGTCCATCGTGATCGATTCGACGGCCCGATGGGCGGCCCAAAGCGCGGTTCCGCCCGGCGTCTCGTATACGCCGCGCGACTTCATGCCGACAAAACGGTTCTCCACCATGTCCACGCGGCCGATCCCGTTTGCCCCGGCGACGGCGTTCATGTGATCGAGCAGGACCGCCGGGGTCATCGCCACGCCATCCACCGAGACGGGGTTCCCCTTTTCAAAACCGATTTCCAGGTAGGTCGCCCGGTCGGGCGCCGCCTCCGGCGAAACGCTAAGGATAAACATGTCCTCCTTCGGCTCCGCCCACGGATCCTCGAGGATCCCTCCCTCGTGGGAGATGTGCAGCAGGTTGCGGTCGCTGCTGTAGGGCTTCTCCCGTGTCAGCGGCAGGGGAATCCCGTGCTTCTCCGCGTAATCGATCATCGAGACGCGCGAATCGAAGGTCCAGTGCTCGTCCTTCCAGGCGGAAATGATCCGGATCGCCGGGTTGAGCGCCATGTAGGTCAGCTCGAAGCGCACCTGATCGTTTCCCTTGCCCGTCGCCCCGTGACAAACGGCATCCGCGTTTTCCAGCTTGGCGATCTCGAGCTGCCGCTTGGCGATCAGCGGTCTGGCCAGGGAGGTCCCCAGAAGATAGGTCCCCTCGTAAATCGCATTTGCCCGAAGCGCCGGAAAAACGAAATCACGCGTAAACTCCTCCCGCAGATCGTCGATATAGATCTTGGTTGCCCCGGTTTTGATCGCTTTTTCGCGGAGACCCGAGAGCTCTTCCTTCTGGCCGACATCGGCGGCGAAGCAGATCACCTCGCACCCGTAGGTTTCGATCAGCCATCTCACGATCACGGACGTATCCAGTCCTCCCGAATAGGCGAGAACGACCTTCTTCACCTCACTCATGATTCATTCCCCTCCGGTGCCGATGCACCTCTTCGTTGATATTTTCCCGTTCGTCCGGAACCCGGTCGAACGGTTTGATCATAGCCGTTGAAACCATTCAGGTCAAGGCGAAACGTCTTGATTGCCGTGGCATTCGTCCGGGAACGCTCGACGGCGTTCCCGGCGACCGTTTCATTTCCCGTCCAGAACCCCGTCCAGGATGCCGACAGCCTTGTCCACATCCTGTTTTGTCATGATCAGAGGCGGCACAAACCTCAGAACATTTCCATTGGTGCAATTGATGAGCATCCCTTTTTCCATGCACTTCGAAACCGTCTCCGCGCCGGGAACCGTCAGCTCGACGGCGAGGATCAGCCCCCGTCCGCGGACTGCCTTGATTTGGGAATGTTGCTCCTTGATTTTCTCGAGGCGGGAGAGAAAGTAGGCTCCAACCTTCCGGCAGTGATCGACGATCCCCTCTTCGAGGATGGTCTGGAGCGTCGCCAGGGCGGCGGCGCAGGCCAGGGGATTGCCGCCGAATGTCGATCCGTGGCTTCCCGGAACGAAGGCCGCGGCTATTTTTTCCTTTGCCAGACACGCCCCGATCGGAAAACCGTTTCCCAGCGCCTTCGCCGCCGTGATGATGTCCGGAATCACCTCTTCCTGTTCGCAGGCAAAGAGCGTCCCCGTCCTGCCGATCCCCGTCTGGACCTCGTCGGCAATCATCAGCAGTCCCTTCTCGTCGCAGATCCGCCGGATCCCCTGGAGATAGCCGGGAGAGGGAATGACGACGCCGCTCTCCCCCTGAATCGGCTCGACCATGACGCCGCAGGTCCGATCCGTCACGGCCGCCTCCAGCGCGGGAAGATCATCATAGGGGACGTACCGGAATCCCGCGGGAAGCGGCTCAAAGCCGACATGGAACCGCTCCTGCGCCGTGGCCGTCACTGTCGCCAATGTCCGGCCATGGAAGGAGTCCTGCATGGTGATCAATTCGTATCGCCCCGGCATCTTTTCAGAGGCGTATTTCCGGGCAAGCTTGATTGCCGCCTCGTTGGCCTCCGCCCCGCTGTTGCAGAAGAACACCTTGTCGAACGGGGTATTCTCGACCAGAAGGCGCGCCAGCAGAATCTGCGGCGCGATATGGTACAGGTTGGAGACGTGGAAAAGATTCTCCGCCTGCGCCTTGACCGCGGCGACGACTGCGGGATGGGCATGCCCGAGCGCGCAGACGGCGATTCCCGCGACCAGATCGAGATAGCAGCGGCCGTCGCTGTCCCAGACATGAACCCCAAGACCACGCGTCAGGACGATCGGAAAACGCTTGTAGGTGGACATGATGTAACGGTCGGACAGGTTGATCCATTCTTGCGTCGTAACCATTTTCGTACCTCGATAAATCTTTTGACGGAACTACAAAACAATTTCGGTCCCGATCCCCTGATCGGTAAACATCTCCAGCAGGATCGTATGTTTCAGGCGGCCGTCGACGATATGCGCCTTCTTTACCCCGGCCTTGAGCGCCTTGAGACAGCATTTTACCTTGGGGAACATCCCTCCCGCAATCGTCCCTTCGTCGATCATCCGCCGGGTCCTCTCGCGGTCCATCGCATGGATCAGGGTCTTGTCGCGGTCGAGCACGCCTGGAACATCGGTCAGCAGGATCAGCTTTTCCGCGGCCAGGGCGGCCGCCACCGCACCGGCCACGAGGTCGGCGTTGATGTTATAGGTCTCCCCCCCGTCTCCGACTCCCGTCGGGGCGATGACCGGGATCACCCCGTCCGCCAACAACGATACGATCAGGGCCGCGTTGATCTCCTTGACCTTTCCCACGAGGCCGATGTCGATGATCTCGGGCGGCGTCTCTTTCAATTTCTCGGCGCTGAGATAATATTTCTCCGCCCGGATCAGGTTTGCATCCTTGCCGCTGAGCCCCACCGCCTGCCCGCCGTGGCGGTTGATCAGGCCGACGATCTCCTTGTTTACCTTCCCCACGAGGACCATCTCGACGATGTCCATCGTCTCTTCGTCGGTGACCCGCATCCCCTGGATGAATTTCGACTCCTTCCCCAACTTCTTCAACAGGCTGCCGATCTGCGGACCGCCGCCGTGCACGACCACGGGATGGATCCCGATATACTTCATCATGACCACGTCGCGGGCAAAATTGTCCTTCAGTTCTTCATCCACCATCGCATGGCCCCCGTACTTGATCACGATGGTCTTGTTGAAAAAGCGACGGATGTAGGGAAGCGCCTCGACCAGAATCTCGGCCCGCTCCACGGATTTCTTCATATCTTCCATTGTATTCTCCTCGGCCCTGCCGTCCGAATCCGATCGGCCCGTCCCTTTGGGATGCTACAGAATATACCGGCTCAGATCCTCATCTTCGACAATCTCATCCAACTGTTCGGACACGTAATCGGCGTCGATCACCATCTCCCGACCCTTCATCTCCGGGGCCTCGAAGGAGACCGTGTCCAGCAGGCTCTCCATGATCGTGTAGAGACGTCGCGCTCCGATATTCTCCATCCGGTCGTTCACCAGCGTCGCCGTCTCCGCGATCGCCGCGATCGCATCCTCCGTAAATACGATCCTGACCCCTTCGGTCGCCATCATCTCGGTATACTGTTTGACCAGGGCATTGTGGGGTTCGGTGAGAATCCGGATAAATTCGTCCCGGCCCAGCGAGTTCAGTTCCACGCGGATCGGAAAGCGTCCCTGCAACTCGGGGATCAGATCCGACGGCTTGGTCGCGCTGAAGGCCCCGGCCGCGATGAACAGGATGTGATCGGTCCGGACCATCCCGTGGCGGGTATTCACGGTCGACCCTTCGACAATGGGCAGGAGGTCCCGCTGCACCCCCTCCCGGGAGACGTCCGGCCCGTGCGTCCCGTCCCCTCCAACGATCTTGTCGATTTCGTCGAGAAAGACGATCCCCGATTGTTCGACCCGTTCGATGGCCGTCTTCGTCACTTTGTCCATGTCGACGAGCCTCTGGGCCTCCTCTTCGGCCAGAATCCGCAGTGCCTCGGGCACCTTTACCCGCCGCTTTTTCTTCTTCTGGGGGAAAAGGTTTCCCAGCATATCCTTGACGTTCAGCCCCATGTCCTCCATGCCTGTGGAGGAGAAAATCTCAATCATCGGCCCGCTCCGGATCTCGGCCGTCTCGATCTCGACGAAGCGATCATCCAGACGACCCTCATGCAGCAGACGTCGAAGCTTCTCGCGGGTCGTATCCTGCTCGGGAATGTATTCGGTCACCGGGGTCGTCCCGTTCGCCTCGGTGATCATGTCGGTCACCTTCTTCTCCGCCGGCTTCGGCGGAAGGAGGATATCCAGCAGCCGGTCTTCCGCCAGTTCCGAGGCTTTTGCACGAACCCGGCCCTGTTCTTCCGTCTTGATCATGCCGATGGAAAGCTCCAGCAGATCGCGGACGATCGATTCGACGTCTCGCCCGACATATCCCACCTCGGTAAATTTGGACGCCTCGACCTTGATGAAGGGGGAGTTGTCCAGCTTCGCGAGTCTTCGGGCGATCTCGGTCTTGCCGACCCCGGTCGGCCCGATCATGATGATGTTCTTGGGAGAGATCTCCTCCCCCAGCTCCTGAGGTACATTCTGTCGACGCCAGCGGTTCCGCAGCGCAATGGCAACCGCCCGCTTCGCCTCGTGCTGTCCAATGATGTACTGATCCAACTTTTCTACGATTTTTCTCGGTGTCAAATCATCCGGCGACATGGTCATCCTTTTTCTGATCTTTTTTGGGGCGAGATTTGAAATCCGTCCCCGCTGGTTTTATATCCGTCTCCGCTGCCGGTTCTTCTTCCAGATCGATCTCCTCTACGGTGATATGGTCGTTTGTATAGATGCAGATTTCAGATGCGATTTTCACCGACTCCCGGGCGATCTCCGTCGCCGTCAGATCGGAATAACGGACCATCGCCCGGGCGGCTGCCAGCGCGTACGGTCCCCCGGAACCGATGGCCATGACATTGTCGTCCGATTCGATCACATCGCCGTTTCCGGAAATGATCAGAAAGGATTCCCGGCTGACCGCGATCATCAGCGCCTCCAGATGACGGAGAATCCGGTCCGTCCGCCAGTCCTTGGTCAGCTCGACGGCCGCCCGCAGCAGGTTTCCCTTGTACTGTTCGAGCTTCTGGTCGAAACGGTCGAAAAGCGTGAAGGCGTCCGCGGTCGCCCCCGCAAAGCCTACAATCACCTGATTGTGGTAGAGGCGCCTCACCTTTCTCGCCCCGTGTTTCATGACCGTCGTATCGAGCGTCACCTGGCCGTCCCCCGCCACGGTCACCTTTCCCCGATGCCGTACGGCAAGGATGGTCGTTCCCCGGATCTTCATGCCTTAGTTCTTCCCTCCTCCGGCCCGCGGGTGGGCACGGTCATAGATTTCCATCAGACGGCTCACGCTGACCGATATGTATTTCTGCGTCGTCGAAAGACTCTCATGGCCGAGCATCTCCTGGATGGATCGCAGATCGGCGCCCGCATCCAGCAGATGGGTGGCAAAGGTGTGCCGCAGTGCATGGGGGCTGATCTTCCTTCCAATCCCGCTCTCCCGGACCAGCCTTTCAACCACCCGCGCAACGCCTCGCGGATTCATTCTCCAACCCCTTGTGCTGAGAAAAAGGGCCTTCTCCCCATCCTCGCCCGTCCCCGGCTTACACAGCTCCGGCCTTTTTTGAAGGTAGGATTCAATCGCCTCGATGGCCAGTTTCCCTACCGGAACGATCCTCTCCTTGCGCCCCTTGCCCCGCACCTTGACGAGTCCCTCTTGAAAACGAATGTCCTCGAAACTGAGCCCCGTCAGTTCGCTCAGCCGGATCCCCGCGGAATAGAAAAGCTCGATGATCGCGCGGTCCCGTCGTCCGACCGCATCATCGGTAAATTGGACCCGGAGAATCGCCATCATTTCGTCGGCCGACAGCACGACGGGGATGTATTTCTCGCACCGGGGAAGCTGCACGAGCGCCGCGGGATTGACCGCCACAACGCCCTCCAGGAGAAGGTAGCGATAGAAGGACCTCAGCGCCGCGATCTTCCGGGAGACGGTCACCTTCCGGAGCTTCCGCCGGTACAGGGAGGCCAGAAAGGAACGGATCACCAGCGGATCCCTCGGGATCTCCCCATCCTTCCCGCCACAAACGTCAGCCGTTTCCAGAAAGAATTGAAACTGTCGCAGATCGGTCAGGTAGCCCTCCCGGGTATGGGAAGAGAAATTTTTCTCGATCCGCAAATGCCTGCCGAAATGATCGATGGCCTGCTCCAGAGGGCCCATCCGCCGCCTCAAAGCCTAAAAAAGTTACGAAAAGCCGTTCCCGACCTTCCTTCCGCGGCCAAACATCCCGTTCCCGTCACATCTTGTACTTTCCAAAATCCTCCGGCGAAAGATTTTCAAGGAATTCCGCGAGCTTCTCTTTTTTCAACTTATCCAGGTCGGCCATCTTCGTTCCAAAATCCACATTCCGCGATTTATCGATGACCCGGTCTTCCACGAAGATCGGCGCCCCGGCGCGCAACGCAACGGCAATCGCATCGCTGGGACGCGCATCGACGATAATGGATTCCCCCTGGAGACGCAGATGAAGGTTCGCGAAAAAGGTGTTGTTCCGAAGGTCGTGGATCTCCACCCGGATCACCTCCGCCTTCAGGAGCTTGAGTATTTCGTTCAGCAGGTCGTGGGTCATCGGACGCGAAAAGGTGATTTTCTCGATCTCCGTCGCAATGGCGCTCGCCTCGAAGATGCCGATCCAGATCGGGATCGCCTTTTTCTCTTCAAGGTCCTTCAGGATGACGATCGGTGTATTGGTGATCGGATCCATCGTCAAACCCGACACCTTCATCTCAATGAACATCAGCGCCTCCTTGGCTTCTCCGTCTCGCCCCGCAGCGAATGGAGAAAGGCATCCACGATCCGGACCGATATGATCTTTCCGATGAGGTCGGTCGTTCCCGGAAAATTGACGATTCGATTACCCCTCGTGCGCCCCATCATGTCTTCCAACCTGTCCCGGCTCATGCCCTCGACCAGAATCTCTTCCCGTTTTCCCACACAGGCCCGGTTCTTCTGCAGGGTATGCTCTTCCTGAAGGGCCTGGAGCGTTCGCAACCGCTCCCGCTTGACTTCGTCGCTGACCGGGTTGTCCATCCCGGCGGCGGCCGTCCCTTTCCGTTCCGAATATTGAAAGGAGAAAAGGTTGTCGAACCGGATCTCCCGCATCAATCCCAGCGTCTGCTGAAAATCTTCTTCCGACTCCCCCGGAAATCCGACAATCACGTCGGAGGTAATGGCAATCCCCGGGCAGGAACGGCGGAGAGAAGCCATCTTTCCCAGATAAGCTTCAACCGTATATCCGCGATTCATCCGCCGCAGAACCCTGTCAGAGCCGGACTGCACCGGGAGGTGAATATGCTCGCAGAGCGAGTCGAGCCCGCCGAAACATGCGATCAGCCGCGGCGACAGGTCCTTGGGGTGGGAGGTGGTGAAGCGGATCCTCTCAATTCCCGGGACCTCGCCAATCGCCCGGATCAGCTCCGTAAAATCGTTCCCCGCCGGCAATGTCCTTCCGTAGGAGTTTACATTCTGTCCCAGCAGCGTCACTTCCCGGATACCCTGACCGGCAAGCGCTTCCACCTCGCGGAGAATCTCCGCCATGGGCCGGCTTTCCTCCCTGCCCCGGAGGTGCGGAACAACGCAGTACGCGCAGAAGTTGTTGCACCCCTGCATGATCGTCACATAGGTGCTGACCGCCCCCGTGGTCGGTTGCGCCGGAATATCCAAAGAGCGGACCCGATCGCAAAACCCCGTCTCGACAATCCGTCCCCCCGATTGTTCAAGATCGCCGACCATCTCGGGCAGCCGGTGGATCTGGTGCGTTCCGAAAACGAGATTCACATAGGGCGCTCGCCGGAAGAGCCGTTCGCCACACTGCTGCGCAAGACAGCCGCCCACGCCGATCAGCAGATCGGGTTTTTTCTCCTTCAAGACGCGGAACCGCCCCAACTGACTATATATTTTCTGGGCCGCCTTCTCACGGATGCTGCATGAATTGAGCAGAATCAGGTCCGCTTGCTCCGGATCATCCGTTGTCCCGTATCCCGACGTCCCCAGCAAGGCTGCCATCTTTTCCGCGTCCTGAACGTTCATCTGGCAGCCAAAAGTTTGAATATAGACCTTTTTTTTCTCCAAATCCGTTCTTCCTCATCTCAACCTCTGCGATGTGGATTAATATATGGTGGTTGGATAGTCAACACCTTTTTGTGACGATTCTCAAATCCCGGGCGAAGAATTTCTTTCAGATGCAGCGAAGGAGATCGATGAACCGAAACATGAGCTTCCGCACGGTTGACAAAAATGGATTCTTGGATCATAGTGCGGCCCGTCCTTCATCATGTTTGGTATTCGGGCATAGAGGGCCATGCTCGGCAGCCGGTCCTCATAGATCGTTTCCCCAATGCGCAGGAGAAGATAGATGAGACTCTCATGGGACGATTACTTTCTGAAAATGGCGGAAACGGCATGCCTCAGATCGACTTGCCTGCGGGCCCAGTTCGGCGCCGTCCTCGTCAGAAACCATACGATCATCAGCACCGGCTACAACGGCGCCGCTTCCGGTGTCCGCAGCTGTCTGGAGCGGGGGGAATGCGTTCGGGACCGCCTCCAAATCCCCAGCGGGAAAAACTACGAAATCTGTCACTCCGTCCATGCGGAGACCAATGCGATCATCCGCGCCGACTTCGATTTGATGAACGACGCCACCCTCTACATTTTCGGCCTCCAGCAGGGCAACCCCCGCAGCGGAATGCCCTGTTTCATGTGTTGGCGGATGATCTTCAATGCCGGAATCGGCAAGGTGGTCTTTATCGATGACGACGGCCAAAAGAAGATCGTGAACGTCAAGGTCGTCGACCGCAGCCGGATCCTCTCCTATTCGGCTTCGGAAGCTTGATCGGCAGCTGGTTCATTGCAGACAACTTCGCACAAATTCGATGCGGAAGGAAAAACGATGATTCTGGATTTTCAGGGGAAACGCCCCAAGCTGGGCGATCATGTATTTATCGCGCAAAACGCCACGGTGATCGGCGATGTGGAGCTCGGGTCGGGCACGAATGTCTGGTTCTATAGCCTGATTCGCGGCGACGTCAACTTCATCCGGATCGGCGCCGATTGCAACATTCAGGACGCATGTATCCTCCACGTGGGGCGGGACCTCTACCCCGTTGTGCTGGAGGACGAGGTCGTCCTCGGTCACCGGGCCACCGTCCATGGCTGCCACATTGAACGCGGCGCCATGATCGGGATCGGGGCAACGGTGCTCAACGGCGCCCGGATCGGAGAGGCGTCCATCATCGGGGCCGGTGCGGTTGTTTCCCCGAGGACCGTCATACCTCCGCATGTGCTTGCCCTGGGAACACCGGCCAAACCCGTCCACGAACTATCGGAAAAAGATTTCGCGATGATCCGCCGGATCCGGGCGAGTTACCAGAACCTAACGGCCGTCTACCGGAACATGCAGGAGTGAGCGACCCTGTAACAAACGGCGGCGGATCGAAACCGAAGGAAAGGAGCTCATCTTGGCCCTGATTTTGGCTCTTGATCAGGGAACGACCAGTTCCCGCGCAATCATCTTCGATGAATCCGGCGCCGTGATCGCCTCCGCACAGCGGGAATTCCGGCAGCACTATCCCCATCCCGGCTGGGTGGAACATGATCCCCGCGAGATTTGGGAGACACAGTCGGATGTCGCCGCGATCGCCATGAAGAACCGTGGCCTCAGCGGCCCGGAGATCGCCGCCATCGGCGTCACAAACCAGCGGGAAACGGCCGTCGTCTGGGAACGTTCCACGGGCCGGCCCATCTACAACGCGATTGTCTGGCAGGACCGCCGGACGGCGCCCGCATGCGACCGTCTCCGCAAGGATGGGTACGGTCCGCTGATACGGCAAAATACCGGTCTCATCCCGGACGCCTATTTTTCCGGAACCAAGATCGCCTGGATCCTTGATCATGTCCCGAACGCAAGAAAGATGGCCGAAAAGGGAGATCTGGCCTTCGGTACGATCGACACCTGGCTGATCTGGAACATGACCGGCGGGGCGATCCATATTACGGACTGCTCGAATGCATCGCGGACAATGTTATATAACATCCACACCGGTGACTGGGATGACCAACTTCCGGAAATCCTGAATGTGCCCCGGGCCATTCTCCCCCAAATCCGAAGCTCCAGCGAGGTCTACGGGGAGACCCGCTGCCCGTCTTTCGCGGTTCCGATTCCAATCGCCGGCGCCGCCGGCGATCAGCAGGCCGCCCTCTTCGGCCAGATGTGCACGGCGCCGGGCATGGTAAAAAATACATACGGCACGGGATGCTTCATGCTGATGAATACCGGGACGACAGCCGTGGTCTCGTCGAATGACCTGCTCACCACCGTCGCCTGGAAGATCGGAGAGAAGACGGTCTACGCGCTTGAGGGAAGCGTTTTCATCGGGGGCGCCGTCGTCCAGTGGCTCCGGGACGGCCTGGGGATCATTCGCTCTTCAGCCGACGTGGAGGCGCTTGCCCGGCAGGTCGATGACACGGAGGGGGTCTATCTCGTACCCGCCTTTTCGGGCTTGGGAGCCCCTCACTGGGATCCCTACGCCCGGGGCATGCTGATCGGCTTGACCCGCGGAACAACAGCTGCGCACATCGCCCGCGCGGCGCTGGAAAGCATCGCCTACCAGTCCGTCGACCTGCTTCACTGCATGACGGCCGACTCCCAAAACGACATCGCGGAGCTTCGCGTCGACGGCGGCGCGGCGGCAAATGATACCCTGATGCAATTCCAGGCGGACATTCTGGGCGTTCCCGTTTTGCGGCCGACCGTGCTGGAGACAACGGCGCTCGGCGCCGCTTTTTTGGCCGGACTGGCCATCGGCTGCTGGCGGAACATCGATGAGATCGTCCGGCATACGGTCGTCGCGAAGAGATTCCAGCCGGGAATGGCAGCGGAGAAGATTGCAACGTTGAGACGGGGATGGAAGCGCGCCGTGGAACGCTCCCGGAACTGGATCGAACCCTGAGGACTCAATAGGGGCTGGTGCCCCGCGCCGCCCATATTTCAGGAGGCTGGATCATGAAACATGAGGAGGGATATTTCCAGGGAATTGGGAACCGTCGGATCTACCACCAGCACTGGCTTCCGGATGGTGAAACCCGGGCGGTGCTGCTCGTCGTTCACGGCCTCGCGGAACATAGCGGCCGATATATGAACCTCGTTCATCATTTCGTTCCATTGGGCTGCGCCGTGTACGCCCTCGATCACATCGGACATGGCCGCTCCGACGGCGCGCGGATTTACGTGGAACGCTTCACCGATTATACCGATACACTCTCGGCCTTCCGGGAGATGATCCATCCGCTGCAGAAGGGGAAGCCGATCTTTCTGGTCGGCCACAGCCTGGGGGGACTGATCGGCGCCCTGTATCTGACGGATCACCAGGACGGGCTGACCGGAGCCGTTCTTTCCGGTCCGGCCGTCAAGGTGGCGGACAACATCCCACGGGTCGCCATTTTCACGGGGAAGATTCTTGCCGCCGTGGCGCCCAGGCTCCGATTAATCACCCTCGATGCAACCGGCGTGAGTCGGGACCCCGCGGTGGTCCGTGCCTATGAGACCGATCCCCTCGTGTACCGGGGAAAGATGACGATGCGTCTCGGTTCGGAAATGATCAGGGCAATGCAGCGCATCGGGGTTGAGGCGTACCGGATCAAGCTTCCGCTGCTGATTCTGCAGGGAAGCGAAGACCGCCTGGTCGATCCCTCCGGCGCACAGATGCTCCACGATCGGGTATCCTCAACCAATAAACGGATCATACGATACCCGGGGTTATACCACGAGGTGTTCAATGAACCGGAGCATGATCGCGTGCTGTGCGACGTCGAAGCCTGGATTGAAGCGCATCTCGCCGTTTAAAAAATAGTCAGGAGTCAGGACAATCCTGCACCCGAAGGCAGGATTCGCATCCCCACCGCCGATTCCGTCCAACCGTCGACTACTTGACCGCGATCACCATGCAGGGTGAGTGTAGGATCACATACTGCGCATTCGAGCCCAACAGGAATTTCTGCACTTTTGATTTTTTGATCACCCCGATCACGATCTCATCGGCCTGATGATCCTCGGCAAACCGGACGATATCCTCACCGGGGTCCATGCCTCGAATCAAGAGGTGCTCTTCACAGGGAACACCCTCTTTTTGTATGAATTTTACGGCATTTTCCAATTGGCTTTTGGCCTTGATAATGTCTTCCACACTTTCCCTCGTCCCTCCGACAAGGGATGTGACAATATAGACTTTACCATCGAAAGCCTTGGCATGTTTCTTAGCTACCTTCAAGGCCTCTTTTGCCGCATCTGATCCGTCGTATCCCACAACGATATTCATTTTGTTTTCCTTTCTTTTTGTGCAAGTTTGATTGAATTTTTCATCTCGTCTTACCGGCAGCAAATGCACAACGGCTCCCCCGACTTCAGAACGGACAGGGACATCTGGAATCGGACCAGAGGTATGGCGATTTATATCATTTTTCGGGATATTTTTCATCCCTCTTCACTTTCCCCCCAGTCTCATGTTGACATTTTGTCATCAAAAGGTTGATATTGCGCATACCAAAACAGTCATGGCATGATCGGTTCATGGAAGAGACGAAATCCGTTTTCTTCGTTTTTTCTTACATCCGAATTTGTTATAAGGATGCCGTCGCAGGAGATGAATCATACGGCCTGTTATCCGGCCAATACAAGAGACTGGAGAAACGGATGGAGACAAAGACCTGTATTTATTGCGGACGAAATCTGGGTTTGAATGAGTTAATCGAAAAGGCTGGAAAATATCGTTGCCAAAACGAGAATGACTGTCTTGAATACCAAATCGGACAAGATCCGGACGGTTCGATAGACAATGCCGATTATGTTTCCGAGATGATCCAATCTTCTTTGAGTGAAGCGGCGCGGCGCATCGACGGCTATCAACAGACAAGGGCGGATCGGAGCCAGAAAAATGAGGTCGAGAGTTCAGAGGAATCCAAAGCCGAATTTGCATGGATGAAAACGGTTCTGGACGGTTTGGCGTTCGAGTACAAAGAAAAGGGTCGATTCGTTTTTCAATATGACGATTCTCCAAAAAACGAATATGAAATTTCCTTCAATGATACGGCCAATGATACTCATTTCACGGTTAAAATAGAGAATCTATCCGGATCACGCTACTCGCTGGCCGTGGCCAAAGAAGATAGGATTGCCGACAAAGATTCGCTCTATGGAGAATTCATTTTCAAAACATACCCGATCAGTCAACGGGAAGATGTCATCAGGGATTTAACAGTAATCCTTAAGATCTTCGAAGGGGAAACGGATCTTCTCTCCGCCTTGTTGAACGAATTCAGAATGGAGATCGAGTCAAGACCATACCTCGGCGATTCGGGGAGTTTCTGATTCAATATTCGACGAGTTGACAGGAACCGGTTGATATTTTTCGTACAAACATGGGATCCCATCGATTCTATTATGGCAAACCGATTTCAGGCACGATTTACTTCTTCACGTTGGGGCTGCTGTTCATCGGTTGGTTTGTGGATCTTTTCCTGATACCATCCATGGCGCGTGATGCGGATCTGAGATTCAAGGAGGGAAAGATCAATTATGACGTTGCCCGGGTGCTGCTTGTCTTTCTGGGTCTTTTGGGAATTCACCGAATGTACATGGGAAAATGGATCAGCGGGATCATCTACCTCTGCACGCTTGGCGTGTTCGGAATCGGCTATATCTATGATTTCTGGACACTGAATGATCAGATCACGGTCATCAACAGCCACATGGAATAGCGACATGCCCAATTACACATTGGCCCTGTCTCCATCGGGGCAGGTCGTTTTTCTGAGCTACGGCGGGGACGGCCCCGCGCTTTCCGACATGGCCGCCGCAAGGATCGGGGGTGCCTTTCACGAGGGGGCTGCCGCCGGCCTTCTCCACCTCGCCACCGCTGAGTTGACCACCCTTCTCCCGCCTGACTTCGCCTTCTGGCGCGACTTTTCCCGCCTCTGCCTCACGCGACTCTGCCGAAACGCGGCAGTGGAATCGGAAGGGCCCGACATCGCCGCGCGGCCCCCCTCTCCGGCGGAATTCCTCAAAATCGTCGAAACCTCTCCCCCCCTGCGGGGGCTGGAGTATCTGAGTTCATCGGTCCTGGAGAATCTCTGGACGGCGCTGGAAGATCGCACCCGGAGCGAGGCCGGACGGGCGGGAGGAAATGTCCAGAATTATCTGAAAAACCGCAACCCCCTCTGGAACATGGTGGGCCGCGTTGTCTTCCATTTGGCGGAAAACAGGAAGAACGAAGAGCGCCCCTTCGGCTTCCTTGTCACCTATACTACCCACCTCTCGGGCCTCGCGAAACCGCAGTTCCTCCCGCTGAGAAAGGCATTTCGCAACCTTGCCGACGCCTCGGACCGCCTCGGACTGCTCGCCCTGCTGACGCCGCTCCAGCGAGCGGCCGAAGAGAGCGCGCTGATCCGGGAGCTGGTTGACTCGGGTGAAATCTTCCACCCGCTGGCCTGGACGGTCCGGGAGACCTGCCGTTTCCTCGGCGACATCCCGCGTTTCGAATCCTCCGGTGTCCTGGTCCGCATCCCGGAAGCGTGGCAGGGTTGCGGCCGACCGCCCCGCCCGCAGGTGTCCGTGAAGCTCGGCGCCCAAAAGCCCAGCGGCTTCGGTCTCGACGCCCTTCTCGATTTCTCCGTCGACTTGACCCTGGACGGAGAAAAACTGACGCAAGAAGAGCGGCGGCGGATTCTGAGCGAAACCTCCGGTCTCGTCCTTCTCCGGGGGAAGTGGGTGGAAATCGACCGGGAGAAAATCGCCGCGCTCCTGTCCTTCTGGGAAAAACGGAAAGACGAGGCGGGGAACGAGGGAATCTCCTTCTCCGAGGGAATGCGTCTCCTCGCTGGCACCGGCATGGCGGGCAGCGACGCCCTGCCCGCCGTGGAGGCCGACCGGGAGTGGCTGAACGCCGACGCCGGGGAATGGCTCCGGTCGGTCCTCGCCGGGATGCGCTCCCCCGAGGGGATTGTCCCGGCCGATCCCGGATCGGATCTGAAAACGGCGCTCCGCCCTTACCAGCGCACGGGAGTCGCCTGGCTTAGGTTCATGCACGATCTGGGGCTGGGGTCCTGTTTGGCCGATGACATGGGTCTGGGGAAGACCATCCAGGTCCTGGCCCTTCTCCTTATCCTCCGTCAAAGGAGGGCCTCCGGGGCATCGTCCCCTTCGGGGCCGGCCCTCCTGGTTGTCCCCGCATCTCTCATAGCGAACTGGAAGGCCGAGATCGGCCGTTTCGCCCCGTCGCTGGTGACGTTCTACAGCCATCCCTCGGAAACAGCCGCCGCTTCCCTCGCCATGATGGCGGATGGAAAGAGGCGCGAAGCGACGCTCGCGGGGACCGACCTGGTCGTCACCACCTACGCGATGGCTCACCGTATGGCGTGGTTTAAGGAGGTTTCCTGGGGGCCCCTCATCCTGGACGAAGCGCAGGCGGTCAAGAACCCGGGGGCGAGACAGACGCGGGCCGTCAAGAAGCTCAAGGGAAAATGGCGGATTATCCTCACCGGGACTCCGTTGGAAAACCGCCTCGGCGATCTTTGGTCGCTCTTCGATTTCCTTTCCCCCGGCCTCCTGGGGACGGAAAAGGCCTTCAGCCGTTACGCGAAAGGAACACAAGACAGCCGGGACAATGACTACGCCGCCCTGCGCGCCCTCGTGCGCCCTTACATCCTCCGGCGCCTGAAGACGGAGCGGCGGATCATCGCCGACCTGCCGGACAAGACGGAGGTCCGGGTATTCTGCCCGCTGACGAAAACCCAGGCGGCACTCTATGAAGATTCCGTCCGGGAGATGGCGGATAAACTGAAAGAAACCGACGGCATCCAGCGGCGGGGGCTGGTCCTGTCCTATCTGATGCGCTTCAAGCAGATCTGCAACCATCCTTCCCAATGGCTGGGGGATCAGGCTTACGGAAACGGGGCAAGTGGAAAGTTCCGGCGCCTCCGCACCCTCTCCGAAGAGATCGCCTCCCGGCAGGAGAAGCTCCTCGTCTTCACGCAGTTCCGCGAGATGACGGAGCCGCTCGCGGCGCTCCTGGCGGAGGCGTTCCTGCGGCCTGGTCTCGTCCTGCACGGAGGAACGAACGTCGGCAAACGGCGGGAGATCGTCGACGCCTTCCAGCGGGACGACGGCCCACCCTTTTTCGTCCTTTCCTTGAAGGCCGGTGGGGTCGGGCTGAACCTGACGGCGGCCTCCCACGTGATCCATTTCGATCGATGGTGGAACCCCGCGGTGGAAAACCAGGCAACGGATCGCGCGTACCGGATCGGCCAGAAAAAAAACGTCCTCGTCCACAAGTTCGTCTGCCGCGGGACCATTGAGGAAAAGATCGACGCCTTGATCGAGGACAAGAAGGATCTGGCCGAAAGCATCCTCGGGGGCGCTCCTGAGAAGCTCCTCACCGAAATGCCCGATGATGAATTGCTGCGGTTTGTCTCTCTTGATCTGACGCGCGCCCTGGACGAAGAGAACGGCGGAAGAGAAGAAACGCAAAGGAGAACTGGCAGATGAGCTGGGGTCGGAGAAGAAAAGATTACTGGGGAGGATGGCCACGATACGTGCCGGTGGCGGAGCGGAAGGAGAAGGCCCGCAAACAGGCGCAGAAGTTGCGGAAGAAGGGGGATTCTCTTTCGCCGGTGGTCCTTGCCGGCCGGACCATAGCCGCTACTTTCTGGGGCAAAGCCTGGTGTCAAAACTTGGAGCGGTACGGCGACTACGAGAACCGAATCCCTCGGGGCCGAGCTTACGTGCGCAACGGTTCGGTCTTAGATCTGAAAATCGCCACAGCCCGGGTGGACGCCCTGGTCAGCGGCTCCCACCTCTATTCGGTGACCATCGAGATCCGTCCTCTGAAAGCGCAGGTCTGGAAAGAGGCCAAGAAAGCGTGCACCGGAAGAATCGGCTCCCTTTTGGAGCTCCTCCAGGGGAAACTTTCCCGGGAGGTCATGGAGGTCGTCACCAAACAACGGACAGGGCTCTTCCCGGAGCCTGCCGAGATCTCCTTTCGCTGCTCCTGCCCGGACTGGGCCTCCATGTGCAAGCATGTCGCCGCCGTTCTCTACGGTGTCGGCGCCCGTCTCGACCGGGAACCGGAGTTGCTCTTCCGCCTGCGCGACGTGGACCATCGGGAGCTGATCGCCGCGCCCGGAGCGACTGATCTGACGGCTTCGCCCGGGATGGGGAACAAGATGATCGCCGAGGAGGATCTCGCCGGGATCTTCGGCATCGAGATCGACGAGGTGCCGGCGGGGCCGCGGACCGAACCGACTACATCCAAGCGAGGCAAGATTGCAAAAATCCGTGCCGTATCAACGGAAGTCGCTGCGCCAAAAAGAGAGCGCAGACCGAAATCAGCGCCCCCCAGGACGACGCCCGAACCGCCCAAAGTCAAGCGCGCTCTCAGACCAAAACCGCGGAAGGCCTCGGCGACCCCCGAACCGCTGCAGCGCAAGCGGGGTCGGCCCCGGTTATTGCCCGAAGGCGAGGCACCGCTCAAGGCCTGCCGGGGGAGGCGACCTCTGGTACGGAAAAAGATTTTGTTGCCGAAAGAGAGTCAGAATCCTTTCGCTGCCATGGAGAAGCCGTTACCTGGCCTCAGACGCACTTACACCCCTGTACCGGAGTTTGGGCCGGAAATGCACGATCCGGCAAGATCCCGACGCGGTCGCCCGCCGAGAGCGGTTGCCCCAGCGGCGCCGCCCGAATCGCCGAAGCGGAAACGGGGCCGGCCACCGGGGAAACGCAAGGCATGAATCGGATCGGAGGAACGGCTGATCATGAACTTACCTGAAATGAAATGGTCAAAAACTGAGAAAGAGGCGGCAAGGCGGGCCTTCGAAAGGGCCTACCGGAAGGAATGCGGGGTTATCACCGCGAAGATCCGTGAGATGATCAAGACGGCCTCCGAACCGGAAGACCTCTGGTGGATCCACGATGTTCTGACAAGGGAGCGCAGGCAGACGGATGAGAAGTACGACTACCGATATTCCGTCCTGCTGTTCGTGTTCGCCCGGCTCCTCCATGAGAGATGGATCTCGGAAATTGATCTTCAAGGGCTGTCGGACGACAAGATAGAGGCCATTCGATACCTTCAAACAGGCTCCACCCGATAACGAAGCAGATGGAATAGGGACGGCTAAAATCACCGATCAAGAAAGGCTGGTGCACGATGAAGAAGAACAAGAAGGAGATCGTCAAGCGGCAGGCGAAGTCTAAAGAAAAGGCAAGAAAAAAACGGCAGGTCCGTTTGGCATTGCCGCCGCTGCGGTTAATGAAACGACCGCCGATTTCGCAAGTGGAAGCGCCCAAAGGGTTCATTACCGTCTCCGCATCGCAGGCTATGATGGAATACGCCAAGCCGTTGATGGAAATCAACGCGGAAAATATCGATGATTTGAATCGCCGGATGGAACTGGCGTCGTCTCTGTGGAACCTGGCCGTCAGCCGGCCGGAGGACCAGCAGGAATATTCCCTCTGGCTGGACAGGGTCAAAACGGGCGTAAAGAAGGCTCTGAATCTTGAGGACGCGGAACAAGACCGCTATATCGCGGAGATGACCGCGCGGCAGCATCATCTCTTCCCCGAAGAGATGCAGCCAAAGCCGTCCTCAATGTTCATGTTCATGAGAAAGGAGGTGAGCCATCTGATCCCGCCCTTCGACGCCGGTCGGATTCGATTTCGGGTGGATTCGGTGATTCTGCCGGACGAAGAAGACCTCCGCTGGATTGAGAAGGTCGAGTCCCTGGACGAGCACATCAGGCAAGGCAGCGATTACGAAGCCTATGAAGAACTGGCCCTCTCCGTCGAGGACGAAAGCAAGACCGTATTCGCAAAATGGCTCACTAGCAAAGGATTCGAGGATGATCCCGAGGAGTACGTCCATTGCCCGGAGATCTATCTCACCTTTCTCTATCGCTATGCACACGATGAACCTGTGCTCCTCAAATCCGTTCCCACTCCATACCTGATCGAATTCTTCGAGGATTTTCTACTGAGAAAGATGATCTGCGAACCCGCGGAATACCTCTATTGGCCGCCCTCCCTGATGCTCTTCTATCGTTTCCTGAACGAGAAAGGCTATCTGTCCGCGAACGAGGCAGACCACTTCCTCAGGTGTCTGGACGCTCTGGAGAGGCATTTCCTGGAGATCCTTCAAGAGCGGTATCATTAACGTCCTTGATTTGCTTCATTATCCTTGACACTTCGGCTCCTGTGACGCATAGTTCGTGCGTTTAAAAAGCTCATTGAATACATTCCTTAACATTCCCCGGGAGTACCCATGAACCACAACGGCAACGCTATCGAATCCCGCCTCTGGGCCGCGGCCGACGAGCTGCGGGCCAATTCCAAGCTGAAATCCTCCGAATATTCCGTTCCGGTGTTAACCCATCTTCCGCAGTGCGATATTAAATTCGAGAGAGTCCGGGCAGATTTTTTCGAATAGTTTAATGATTTCAATCTGTGTTCTTTGAAAATCGGATGTAGTGAAGACCAGACCCTTGCCAAGGTTAGTGAAATGGCAATAATGGGACCATGTATCTTCGTCGTACTACAAAGAAGAAGGGTGGGACTGATTACGATTACTGGCTTTTGGTAGAGTCAGTCCGGACCGCTCTTGGTCCCCGTCAGCGGGTTGTTGCCACCATTGGCAAACTTCCTGGTCTTGATCGAGAAGAGCGGATTGGCTGGGAGGAGATTGGTCGTATTCTTTCGGGGAAGCCCCGTCCGACGCCTGACTTGTTTGAGCAGAGGGAAGAGTCTCCTTCCTGGGCAACGGTCAACATCCGCGGTGTAAGTGTTGAGCGGCTCAGAGGCTTCGGAGATGTTTATTTGGGTTTGCTTTTGTGGAACAAGCTTGGCCTTGCGGACTTCTGCCGGGATCATATTCCTTCCTGTCGAGAAGAGGTTCCCTGGTCGATCATGGCGGCCATTTTGGTTCTTGCGCGTTTTTGTGCTCCGTCGTCGGAATTGCAGATTGCCGAGTTTTGGTACGGCAAGACTGCACTGGAAGACCTGCTGGGTGTTTCCGAAGACAAGATCAACGACGACCGGCTCTATCGCGCTTTGGATTCGTTGCTTCCTCACAAGGACGCCTTGTGCCTTCATCTGCAGAGACGGTACGGCGAGTTGTTCGGCAGCACCTTTGACTTTTTGTTCTATGATATTACCTCGACCTACTTTGAAGGGACCTCCAAAGGCAACGCCCAGGCCAAGAGGGGTTATAGCCGGGATGGCCGTCCCGACTGCCCACAGGTTTGTATCGGCCTGGTGGCCACGCGAGAGGGTTTGCCCTTGGCCTTTGAGATCTTCAACGGCAACCGGGTGGATGTCACCACGACCAAAGAGATGGTTCAGATCATGGAGACCAAGTACGGCAAAGCCAACCGGGTATGGGTCATGGACCGCGGCATGGTGAGCGAGAAGAATCTTGAGTTTATGCGCAAGACCGGCGCGCGTTATCTGGTCGGCACTCCCAAGGCCATGCTGAAAAAGTTCGAGGAACAGCTTCTTGATCAGGACTGGGAACAGGTACAGCCCGGTGTTGATGTCATACTTTGCCGTTCGCCTCATCAACACGGACTGGCAATTCTGCCGCGCTCCATTGCCAACCGGTTATGCGGAGCGTTGGGCAAGGACTTGAATGCCGAATGAGCAGATTGGATCATCGACCCGAGTGGCAGGTATTCCGACGGGCAATAATTGAACATGACGAAGGCGTATGCCAGATGTGCGAACGGCCCGGGGGCGATGGTGTTATTTTACAGATTCACCATAAGGTTTATCAGCCTGGGCGGCTCCCCTGGCTGTATGATCCTCGAGATTGTGAGACACTTTGTAAGGGATGCCACGCCCAAAAGCATGGGAAAATTCCGCCATCTTCAGAGTGGGATTTCTTGTTTGAGGAAGATCTTGGCGACCTTGCAGGTGAGTGTGAGTATTGCGGCACTGAGATTCGCTACGTTTACTACATCCACCACCCACGTTGGGAGACGCTTGCCGTTGGCACTGACTGCTGTGATCGGCTGACCGGCTCAGACGTTGCGATCACACACCGTCGCATGCTGGATCGGCGCACGCGATTTCTCAAATCCTCCAAATGGCGTCGCGAAGGAGCGACATGGCGAATTACGCGAATGCACATGGATTTTGTTGTTGATCACGATAATCGGGGCTGGTTGATTTGTTTTATGGGTCGTCGTGGGCGGAAACGATACGATTCTCTTAAAGCAGTTAAAGAGGCGCTATTCAAGTTCATTGACACTGGAGGTGCACGCAAGTTCAAACTGGAACATGAGTAAGGAAGATGCCCAACAATTCGCTGAAGAGGGACGCGGCAAAAAGTTGCCGCGCCCCTTAACTTTGCGTTAGCGGAGGACAGAGAAGATGAAAAATGCTTTAGTGGTAATTCTTATATTAATTTTTTCTTCAGTTATCTCATATTCAGAACAACTAAAGCCTTATGAAAAAGGTCAATTAGTTGGAGAGCTTGGATTTGGTGCTATGACTATGGATGCATATTATGAGATTTGTTACTCCAAAGGTACGCGCACAGATAACAACCTAAAAGGGATAAATAAGTTATTGAAAGAAAAATGGGGCGTTACTTATTCAGAAATAGTCACAAAACAGGAAAAACGAACTGGACGAAATTATAGGCAAGAAGCACACGATCTTGTGAATGCAGTAGTGAAAAAAACGGGTGGATGTAATTCTGTTGGCATGGAACAATGGTTCAGAAAACTCGAAGATATCCATGAAAATAATTTGAATAAATTTCACTCTGCTAGCAAAAATCAATTCAGCCAATTGCAGCCCCGCTGGGCTGCTCCAAGTCAGCTTTTCGCTAGCGATGAAAAATAAAAGGGGGACGTTTTGAAGATCATTATATTTACAGCATTATTTCTCATGGCATGCATTCAGTGTGCAATTGCATTTGAAGAACTAAACCGCTGCGC
>DIKL01000130.1 GCA_002424545.1 Syntrophaceae bacterium UBA5619 | reverse complement strand
TGTCATTCATTTTGAAGCCATTCAATTTTAATTCCAGAGATTTCAAGCTTCTATTGAAATGAGCGACCTTCTGAGCTTATGATACTGCAATCTATATAGTGCTCCCCTTAGTACGTATTCATGGAGAGCCACTACGTGAATAATTCACAGTCTCAACTGGAAGTCAATGAAATTGGTAGAGTGAAGATTTGTTTGAAGTTTTGCGCGTTACCGGTGACAACATGGCAAGCTGGCGAGATATCTTGGAATCGGCGATACTATTAAGTCTACTCGTCAGGTGGTTCGGCGACTCTCTCCATGAGCCTTCGACAGGATGATTCCAGCGGACTCAGTTTATTTTGAACCACATCCCATACAATTGGCAAATTGATAACCGAAATACTCATGAATGAGAATGTTGCATAACCCTTTAATCTTACGCCAATCGATCTCCGGCTCATCCTTGAAGGGACAATCGCATCCAGTACGCCTAATCCTCCGTTGAACACGCAGAGAGAGCTACGACCCTGAATAATATTGCATACTTTTCAAGATCAGTCAATCAACGCATCAACGCAATTTTGAGTTTCGGGTTGACATCTTCATCGCATTCGACCACTATGTCGCCCAAGCAGCGGTGTCCGGCAGGCAATACGCGCCGTATTCACCGTTTCATCGGGAGAAAGAGATGTTCAAATCCGGGTTCATCGGCATTATCGGCCGACCCAATGTAGGAAAATCGACGCTTCTCAACGCGATCGTCGGCGAGCGGATCGCCATCACCACCCACAAACCGCAGACGACACGAAACAAGATCATGGGAATCCGCAACCTCGCGGAACCGCGCGCGGCCCAGATGATCTTTCTCGACACGCCGGGAATCCACCGTGCGGCAACCCCTCTCAATCAAGCGATGGTCGAGGCGGCAACCGGCACCTTCGGCAACGTCGATCTGCTGCTGATGATGACCGAGGCGGCCGATGCGCCTCATCCGGACGACCGGTTCATCCTCGAATTTCTCCGGGAAAAACGCTTTCCGGTCTTTCTGGTGATCAACAAGATCGATCTTGTGGACAAACCGCTGCTGCTGCCGTTCATCGAGTCGTACGAAAAACTCTTCCCCTTCCGGGAGATCCTCCCGGTTTCCGCACTGAAGGGCCGGGGCGTCGACGTCCTGATCGAGGAGATTTGGAAAATTCTTCCCGAGGGACCGAGGTACTTTCCCGAGGAGATGATGACGGACCGTTCCGAACGGTTCATCGCCGCCGAGATCATCCGGGAGAAGATCACCCTCCGCACGCACCAGGAGATCCCCTACGTGACCGCCGTCGTCATCGACGCCTTCAAGGAGGATGAGGCAAAGAACCTGATCCGGATTGCGGCAACGATCCACGTCGAAAAGGAGTCGCAAAAGGGGATCATCATCGGCAAGAAGGGCGCCATGCTCAAGGAGATCGGCACGAGGGCCCGTTTCGAGATGGAGAAATTTTTTGCCGCCAAGGTTTTCCTCGAACTTTTCGTCCGCGTCGCGAAAGACTGGACCCACGACCCCCGGATGCTTCAGGAGTTCGGTTACGGGGAAAAAAAATGAGGAGTTCCCGAGGCAGATTTTCATGAAGCCAATCATCGCGATCATCGGCCGGCCCAACGTCGGCAAATCGACGCTGTTCAACCGCCTGTCCGGCCGGAGCAAGGCCATCGTCATCGACGAACCGGGCGCCACCAGGGATCGCAACTATTCGGACTGCGAATGGAACGATCGCCCGTTTACGCTGATCGACACGGGCGGTTTCGAACCTACATCCGCCGTGGAAATTCTGGTCCAGATGCGGGAACAAACGAAGCTCGCGGTCGAGGAGGCGGATATCATCCTCTTCCTGATGGACGGTCGCGATGGCTTGACCGCCTCGGATCAGGAGATCGCCCGACTGCTCCGGATGACGGACAAAAAGGTCTTTTTCGTGGTGAACAAGATCGACGGCCCCCGCCACGAGGCGATGGTTTCCGAGTTCTACCGCCTCGGGATCGAAAAATTCTACGCCATCTCGGCACAGCATGGCCAGGGGATCGACGAGCTGATGGACGCGCTGTCTGAAAATCTTCCGGCCGACGGATCGGGGAGGGAAGCGGAGGAAAACCGGATCCGGATCGCCGTTGTCGGACGGCCCAACGTCGGCAAGTCCTCGCTGGTCAACCGGATCCTCGGCTATGAACGGACGATATCAAATCCCGTCCCCGGAACAACGCGGGATGCCATCGACACCCCGTTCACCCGCGACGGGCAGAATTTTCTGCTGATCGATACCGCCGGCATCCGCCGGAAGAGCCGGATCAGCCTGACCCTGGAGAGATACACCATCGTTCAGGCCATCAAGGCGATCGACCGGGCCGACATCGCGCTCCTTCTCCTCGACGCCCAGGAAGGAATCAGCGAGCAGGACATCAAGATTGCCGGTCTCGCGCTGGAAAGGGGAACCGCCTGCATCCTCGTCGTGAACAAGTGGGATCTGGTCGAAAAGGACAACAGCACTTTCGGAACCTATGTGGAGAAGATCCGCTACAACTCGAAGTTCCTCGAGTTTGCGCCGATCATTTTTGTCTCAGCGCTCTCCGGACAAAGGGTTACAAAGATCTTCGGCCTGGTGGAACGCGTCTACGCCCAGTACACCAAGCGCGTCGAGACCGGCGAGCTGAACCGGAAGATCCGGGAGCTCATCGAGATGAATCCGCCGCCCGGCCGCCGCAGCCGGCCGCACGTCTTCAACTACATCACCCAGGTCGCCATCAAACCGCCCACCTTCGTGCTGTTCGTCCGGGATCCGGACGCCATCCACTTCTCGTATGAACGCTATCTGATCAACCGGATCCGGGAAACCTTCGGATTCGAAGAGGTCCCGATCCGTCTTTTTTTCCGGAACAAGGGAAACTGAAATCCAATGAACCCTTCGGAGAACTTGTCACCTAATTCGGCAATGGAAGAGGATTTTTTCATGAGGATTTGCGGATCTTGATCTACCTGAGAGACATCAGCCTTTCGTTCGCCGATCGCAAGATCTTTGAAAGGATCACCTGGACGATCACCGACCGCGGCCGGGTGGGTCTCGTCGGGGACAACGGGACCGGGAAGACGACGATGCTGCGGGCGATTCTCGGCGTCGTCGATCTCGACGGCGGAACGATCGAGATCCCCGACCGCAAACGGGTGTCGATCGGCTACCTTCCCCAGGACCTGGTCGAACTGGACCCGATTCCGCTTCTGGACTATCTGCGGCGGAAGAGCGGCATCGACGCGCTGGAGAAGGACCTCAAGCGATGCGAGAAGTCCCTCTCGGTATCCGCCGGGAACGATCCCGACCACGAAAAACGGCTGAAGGATTACGAAACCGCCGTTTCCCGTTTCCAGGCGAAGGACGGCTACGCCTTCGAGTCGCAGGCCAAGCAGATGGTTGCCGGTTTCGGGTTCCGCGAAAGCGATTTCACGAAAAACTGCGCGGATTTCTCCGGCGGCTGGAAGATGCGGATCATGCTCGCCGTCATTCTCCTCTCCCGGCCGGACATCATGCTTCTCGACGAACCGACCAACCACCTCGATACGGAAAGCCTGGAATGGCTGGAGAGCCGGCTGAAGGACTACCCCGGCACGATCGTCGCGATCGCCCATGATCGCGTTTTTCTCGACAAGATCGTCACGGTCATCGCCGAACTGGCCAACCGGCAGATCACACTCTACAAGGGAAACTACTCCCATTACCTGGCCGAAAAGGAGCGCCGCCGCGAGGCCCTCAAGAAGCAGATGGAATTGCAACGGACGGAGATCAAGCGGATCAAGGAGTTCATCGAACGGTTCCGCTACAAGGCGACCAAGGCCAGCCAGGTTCAAAGCCGCGTAAAACAGTTGGAAAAGTTTGAAATCCTCCGGGAGGAGGAAGGCAACCGAACCGTGAAGATTCGCTTTCCGGAGAGTCCCCGCAGCGGCAAGGAGGTTCTTTCGGTCCGCCGTCTGGCAAAGTCTTACGGTGATCTGAACGTCTTCCACGATGTGAACTTCACGCTGTACCGGGGCGAAAAGGCGGCCGTCGTCGGCGTGAACGGAGCGGGGAAATCGACCCTCTCGCGGATCCTCAGCGGCGACGAGATACCGACGGCGGGAGAGGTCGCCACGGGCGTGAATGTGAAAATGGCTTTTTTCTCGCAGGAGAGCGCGCAGAACCTGGACTACCGGCGAACGATCTGGCAAGAGGTCAACGCCACCGGGACGCGGAGCAACGACCAGGAGCGGCGGAATCTGTTGGGCGCCTTCCTCTTCTCCGGGGACGACATTCACAAGGAGATTTCCATCCTCTCCGGCGGCGAGAAGTCGCGTCTGGCGCTGTTGAAAATCCTGCTGACGGACACGAACCTGCTGATCCTCGACGAACCGACAAACCACCTCGACATCAAGACACGGGAGATTTTTCAGAATGCGCTGCTGCGCTACCAGGGCACGATCCTGATCGTCTCGCACGACCGCTACTTCCTGGACTGCCTCGTCGGCCGCGTTTTCGAGCTCCGGAATGGTGTCTGTCATGAATATCGCGGCAACTATTCGTACTTCATCGAGAAACGACGGGAAGAGGAAAACCCGCTATCCATTCCCTCCGAAAATCGACCGTTGCGGAAACCTCTCGTTGAACAGCCGCCGCCGGACGCATCGACGAGCGCCGCTGCCGACATGGAGGCCAAACCGGCCCGGAAACCCCGCGAGGAGCGGAGTCGCAAGACCAAAGAAGAAAAGCGGCTGGAAGCCGAGGAGCGCAACCGGATCTCCCGGGCGACGGCATCGCTGAAACGCGATCTTGCAAAGACCGAGGAGCAGATCGCCCTTCTCGAGGGGAAGAAGAAAGAGGCCGAGGGAATCCTCTGCGAACCGGAGATCTACAAGGATCCGGAGCGCATCCGGATTCTCAGCCAGGAGATCAGGGCGGCGGACACGAAGCTCGAAGACCTCTACTACCAATGGAACGACTTGAGCCTCCGGGTCGAGGCGATGGAGGAATCCCTTCGGGATTGACGCGCGGCGTCTAAAAAAAAGGGCCGGCAATCGGCCGGCCCGCTCCCATGCGTTCGAATTCCTGCATTTGCTACGCCCCGTCCAGCCCCGTGCTCTCATGCTTTTGATACCAGGCGCCGGGATCGACGAAATACTCCTCCGTGTCCTTCAGCGAAGCGAAGTGCTCCTGTTCAATGCCGGAAAGAAGCCCGAAGAACGCTTTTTCCTTCGGATCGGTCGATTTGTCCCGGAGCTCCGCATAAAGCTGCGCCCCTTTGGCCTCAAAATCGATCGCCTTGCGAACGGCCGCCAGATCATCCGCATCCCCGCTCCGCTTCTCTCCGCCCCGTGCGGCCTTGCCGAACACGGACCTGACCGCGGTCTCCTTCACCTTCAGCGGAACGGTCTCCGGCCATTTCTGATCCTTCTTCCAGTTTTCGGCCAGTTGTTTCAGCCGTTCGTAATGCTCCAGTTCCTCGGCGGCGATCTGCGAGAACATCGCCTTGCCGACCGGATTCACGGTTCTCTCGGCGTTTTTCAAATAAAAATTGTGCTCGTTCATCTCATTTTTCAAAGCGATTTCCAGTGCATTCAAACGTGGTTCCATCGATATCTCCCTTTCCTGACTGCGTTCCTTGTGCGTGCCGGAACGACCTTCTATGGTTTTTTATGAAACTCTTGGCGGTTCGTTATTCGCCGCCGGCATATCTCCGGCGGCAATGGGCGTCGCCGCCGCCTACTCCACCTTCCGGAACAGTTTTCCCTTCGCCCCGCAGACCGGGCAGGCTTCCGGGGCTTCGCTTTCCGCCGTGTAACCGCAGACGGGACATACATAATAGGGATAGGTCTCCCCGCCGCTTCCGAGGCTCTTCAGCAACTTCTGATAGAGCGCCGCGTGGACCTTCTCCACCTCGTTGGCGAAATGAAAGGATCGCTCCGCCTCCTTGTTTCCCTCCGCCCGGGCCGCTTCGATCATCGCGGGATACATGGACTTGAATTCATGCGTCTCGCCCGCCACGGCCTCTTCGAGATTTTCCCGGGTGGACCGGACCCCCTTCAACGCGCGCAGGTGGCTGTGGGCATGAATCGTTTCCGCGTCCGCCGCCGCTCTGAACAGACGGGCGACCTGCGGAAAACCTTCCTGGTCGGCCTTGGCAGCGAAGGCCAGGTACTTTCGATTGGCCTGGGATTCACCCGCGAAGGCTTGTTTCAATGCTTCTTCCGATTTGGACATCGACAAATCTCCTTTCCTTGTAAATACCTATGTATAGGTTCCGGGGAAATTCGGTTTTCGCTTCTCCTTTTGCGCACGGATCCCCTCCCGCGCATCCGCGCTGGCGAAGACGGGCAACCCGATCTCCAGTTCCTTCTGGAAGGCGGCGGTATAGCCCATCTCCATGCTTTCCCGGAAACAGCGGATGATGCCCTGTATGGCGAGCGGTCCGTTTCCCGCGATCCTCTCCGCCAACTCCATAGCCGCCGCCATCAGGCCGCCGACCGGGACAACGCGGTTGAGGAATCCCCATTCCAGAAGGGTCTGCGCCTTGAAATTCCCCGCCGTCAGCAGAATCTCCATCGCCCGGCAAGGTGTCAGGATCCGGGGGAGATAGACATTCGACCCCCCGGTCGGCATGATGCCGAGGCTCGCCTCGCGCATCTGGAAAACCGCATCCTCCGATGCCAGGCGGAGATCCGCCCCCATGATCATCTCGAATCCCCCGGTGAGACAGTAGCCGTTCACGGCGGCGATCACCGGTTTCTTGACGATGTTCGGCTTCAGCATCGCCTCCGCCACATGCGGTCCGACGCGGGCAAGCCAGCGTTCCGCATCGGTTTCCGGCTCACGCATCTTGGTCAGGATGGGAATGGCCGTCCGAAGGTCCATCCCGGAGCAGAAGATATCCGGCAGACAGGAATGCAGGATGACGACGCGGATTTTGTCATCCGCGTTGATATCTTTCCAGGCCTCGTGCAGATCCATCAAGATCTGGGGATCCAGCGCATTTCTTTCCTTTGGCCGGTTCAGGCCCACCTTCGCGACATGCCCTTCCTTCTCATAGTTCAAGCCCATGGATGCCTCCTTTGCCATGTCGGTTTCCGGGAAATTCGTTTCCGTTTTCGGAGTTGGAAATTCACGAAGCGCCCAGCGAACGGAACAGCCGGCCTCGCCATCTCCGTTACGATCACGGTTGTTTCCTTAGCAAATTTCGGTTTTAACCTCAAGTTGAAAATCTCCGACTTTTGACTACCCTTCGCCGTACTGTTCCCGGATCCAGGACTGATAGGCGCCGCTCCGGATCCGCTCGCTCCAGGCGTTGTTTTCGAGATACCAGCAAACCGTTTTCCGCAGACCCGAGGCAAAGGATTCCGCCGGGCTCCAGTTCAGTTCGCGGTTCAATTTGGAGAAATCGATTGCGTACCGCCGGTCATGACCGGGCCTGTCCTTCACGAACGTGATCAGGCGCCGCCGGGACGCACCCGCGGGCGCGAGCTCATCCACGAGATCGCAGATCATCTCCACGATGGCGATGTTCTCCATTTCCGCATGGCCGCCGATATTGTATGTCTCCCCGCGTCGCCCTTTCTCCATGATCGTTCGGATCGCCTCACAATGGTCGGTGACATAGAGCCAGTCCCGGACGTTCTTTCCGTCCCCGTAGACGGGCAGCGGCTTCCCCTCCAGCGCGTTCAGCACGATCAGCGGAATCAGTTTTTCCGGAAACTGATACGGACCGTAATTGTTCGAACAGTTGGAGATCGTGGTCGGCAGCCCGTAGGTTTCATGGTAGGCGCGAACGAGATGATCGGAGGATGCCTTGGATGCGGAATAGGGACTGTTCGGGCGGTAGGGTGTCTGCTCGGTGAAATACCCCTCCCGCCCAAGACTCCCATAGACCTCGTCCGTGCTGATGTGGTGGAAAAGACGAAAGCGGCTGCCTGCGCCCCTTGCCGTTTCGAGAAGATTGAACGTCCCGATGATATTGGTCTGAATGAAACTGTCCGGCCGTTTGATGGAACGGTCCACATGGGACTCGGCGGCAAAATGACAGACGGCGTCGATCCCATGCCGGGCAAAAATGTCCTTGAGCGCGGCCAGATCGCAGATGTCCGTCTTTTCGAAAATGTAGCGTCCCGGATGCGCCTCCGCGACACCCGTCAGATTGTCGGGGTTCCCGGCATAGGTCAGGCAGTCCGCATTGATGATCCGCCCCCGGAATAGCTGCGTTGCAAGCAGATGCCGGATGAAGTTGCTTCCGATAAAACCACACCCTCCCGTGACCAGCAGATTTTCGCTATCCATGATTCTCCTTTCATCATCAGTGTAGCCCGTTCAGCACGAAAGCCGCCCAGACATACGGAGGATACCCTTCGCGAAGCAGATCAAGCTGCGCCGACCGCAGCAAATCGGCCAAGGGTTCCTTTTTTTCCAGTTTGCGGTAAAGAGTATCCGAAAGGTTTGCACCCGCCCGATCGCGGCTTAGCCAGAGCGACGAAACGACCGACCGGCTTCCCGCATGGAGAAAGGCCTTTTGCAGAATCGTCAGGCCGCAACCTTCCGGATCCTTTTCGGGGATCGGATCGCAACCGCTCAAAACGACCGCCCTTCCTTGAAACCGAAGACCGAAGATCTCGCGGAGGGTCAGACGACCGTCTTGTCCGGCGTCCGGCGTCAACTCCAGCCCTGAATTCAAGATATCCTTTGGGAAGAAACGCCCGCGGACGGCAAAATGGAGGATGTCGTAACCGAACGCCATCTCCCCCACATTCGTTTCCGATGCCCGTTGATGGAGCAAAACGTCCGTGGCGCCGATTCGTTTTTGGATCCGTTCAATCTCCTGGACGGCGTGAGGCATAACCAGCGCTTTGTCTTTCAAATCAGGGTTCCCGATGGCCAGGATGCGCAGACCCCCGGTCCCGGTTTTTTCCAAAACCCGCCCGAGCAGCATGGCCTCGGGAAGATGAAAGATGGTGAAACCTTCGGCGAGATACTTTCCCCGATAACTCATGGCGGCGAAGGGAAGGTAGATCAGGGCATCGTCGAGGATCAAACCGATCCTATCCCCGGAGACAAACGGAATGATCGGTTTCAGCAGCAGATTGTACGCCCTGCGGGAAAGGGTGTCGGTCCTTCTTTTATTCTTGTCGCGAATCGCCGCAAGAAAAGAGAACACGAACGATCGCAGTTCCTCCCGCGGGAGGGCGATCCGTTCCAGATGAACCAGGTTTCGATGAATCGCCCATACATACAGATCCTCCGCCGTCGTGAAGTACGCGAAGAGGGTTGTATTCTCATCGAGAAGGTTTCGGAGGGCGGCCGGATCTGCGCCATGCACGGAGATCAGAGAAAACAGACCTTCGTCCGTCGCGCGGATTCGACCGAGCAGATCCCGATAGTCCCCATCCGCTTGCTCCAGCCGTTTCCAATATGGCTCCGCGATCGCCTCATCGGAAATCTGCAGGATGCGCCTTTGAAGACCCCGAATCTCTTCACCCAGCGAGATTTCCCGCCGCAACAAGTCCCGCTCGACGGATGTCCTTCCGATCATCTCCTGCCCGGCCAAAAGATCAGCCGTCGTGATCGATTTCGCCGCCTCCGCCGCCCTCAGGGCTTCGGCTGCCATCCTTTCTCCCGACAACAGCGCGACCAGAAATTCATAAACCGCCCGTCTCTGGCGTTTGCCGATTTCCACGAACATCTCCGCCGTCGCCCCGGATCGCTGAGCCTCGATGATCCCGGCCGCCTCTCCGAGCAATCGGATCGCATCCCGGCTTCGGCCGCTCTTTCTTTCATATCGGGCCAGCAGAAGCCTCGACCAGATGCGATACGGCGACGCACCCCTGCGATCCGCCTTTTCCAGAAGCCGCTCGGCTGCCCGACGCCCCTCCGCCACGTATTCCTCACGACGGAGACCGAATTCCCCCAGAAGCAGAAGGCTGCGGATTTCTCCCAGCGGAAAACCGGCCGCCCGCGATAATTCTCCGGCTCGGACCAGATGCCGGAGCGCTTCCGCTTCCTCTCCCCGCATTCCCATTTCCAGTCCCAGAAAGTTATGCGTCTCGGCCTCGGATCGTTGGAAATCGGCGGCGGCCAGGAGGGGCTCGATCTTTGTCCGGCGGAGATCCCGATTCAGGGCAAGCGCTTTGCGCAAATGGCTTTCGCCGCCTGTATCCGTCCCGAAGATCTCCCTTCCGGTCGGGGCATAGACCGTCAGCAAACCGGGAATCCTCTCCTGCAAAATTTTGGCGATCCCCGCATCCCGCTCCGTATCCCGCCGCAGCATCAGCAGGTAAGGATCTTCCCGGTAGGAAGGGTTATCGATGAGGGATCCGTTCAGCAGAGCAATTGCGCGGGGGAAATCCCCCCGCAGCAGGGCGAGACGGCCCTCGATATATCCGGGAAACGCCTTCAGCGGAGGCTTGTGCCATTTCTCTTGGGCTTCCCGGATGAGGTCTCCGACCTCCGTCTCGCGATCCATATTCGACAGCAGAAGCGTCTTTCGGCTCCATGCCGTCGCCTCGCCGGATTGGTTCCCCCCGGCGGCAAACCCGATCGCGGCCTTGTCCAGAAAATGGAGGGCCGTCTCGGCCTCGGCCCTTGCGGCAAAACGATCGGCCATCGTCAGAAAAACCGGCGGTACGGATTCAACGGCGGGAAGGGGAAGACTCCGCAGCAGAGCAAGATATTCAGAGGGAATTTCCTCATCATATGCTTCTTCAGGCTCGACCTTGACCGGATCGAGCGGCAGTGGCGGAGATGGCTTGGGCGGCGCCGCCTTCATGCAGCCGGAAGCGGCCAGGATGAGGCAGATGAGGATCGTCAGACAGGCCCGCAAATGCATAAATCCCCTATCTCAGGAATCCCTGGATGATCCGGTTGACCGCCTCTTCGTACGTGAGACCGAGACTCATCAATTTCATCAGCTGTTCCCCCGCGATCTTGCCGATCGAAGCCTCGTGGCTCAGTTCGGCATCCGGGTGTTCGGCTTTCAGAGCGGGGATCGTTTCATTGGCGCCGCTGTCCATGATGATCGCATCGCACTCGATGTGGCCGAAGCACTTCGCGCGGGCAACCATCGTCGCGTAGAAATTCTGCCGCGAATTCCCGCGGATCACCGAACGGGAAACCATGTTGGAACGGCTGTTCGCTCCCTGCAGAACGATCTCGTTGCGCGATACCGCCCTCTGTTCGCCGTCGGTCATGACACGCTCCGTGATCAAGAGCATGCTCGCCGGTCCCAGCGTTGCCTCATTGAGACGGTTCGCGTCATCGACTCCGCCGATTTGGGTCAACTCCATCTCGGCCCGGGCTTTCTCCGCGAGGAACACCTTCGTCGTCGGGTTCAACGTCCTTTTCCCCGAACCGGGACCCTCGGCATAATGCTTCTCGACGTATTTGACCTTCGCGCCTTTGCCCACGCGGAATTCATGGATTCCCTCGTGCCCCTCGGGGGCCGAACCGCCGCAGTGGATGCCGCAACCGGCGATAATGGTCACGTCGGAACCGGCGCCGATGACAAAGGTGTTGTACACCACGTCATGGAGTCCGGCCTGGCTCAAAATCACCGGGATATGCACCGATTCGTCGACCGTTCCCGGGGCAATCGTCACGATAATCCCCGTCCCATCCGCATTGCTTTCAATATCGATATTCGCCGAGGTCGCGCGCGCCAGGAGCTTCCCGTTTTTTCGGATGTTGTAGGCGCCCTTGGGAATCTCTTCCAGGCCGGCCACCACCTTCAGCAGGCCCTTATCTAAAGCATTGAGCATTTTCGTCTCCCTCCCGGCATGGCTTGAAATTGCAGACGCTCAAATCGGCGAGCATCGGCAAGGCGCCGTCGAGATTCCCGACATAGGCGAACTTCCCAAGGTTCACCATGAGGACAACGTCCGCCGCTCTGAGGAAGGCCCGGTTGTGGCTAATGACGATGGTGGTCGTATGATGCTCGATCTGCTCTCGCTTGAGCAGGTTGACCATCGGTCCGATCGTCCAGAGGTCGATCCCCGTATCCGGCTCGTCGTAAATGGCGAGTTTCGGATTTCGCGCGATGGTCGTCGCGAGCTCGATCTTCTTGATTTCGCCGCCGGAGAGTTTGGCATCGACGGCCTTGTCCAGAAAAGAGAGGGAACAGATTCCGACGCGCCGGAGAAGATCGAGAAGCTTTGCCTCATCTTCGATTCCGGTCGCCATCGAAAGCAGATCCCGGAAGGTAATTCCCTTGAAACGGGCGGGCTGCTGAAAACCAAAGGCAATTCCCGCTCTGGCCCGCTCGGTAATCGTAAGCCCCGTAATATCGTTGCCGTTGAAGCGGATCTCGCCGGCGCTCGCCCGATGGATCCCCATGATGAGTTTCGCCAGGGTGGTCTTGCCGCTCCCGTTGGGGCCGGTGATCGCGTAAAATTTCCCCGGCTCGAAGGTAAAGTTGATCCCCCCGATGATATCCCGTTTCCGGCCGCCGTTTGTCCCGTTCGTTTCCGTCACGGAAAAATAAAGATCCTTCAGTTCCAGCATAACGACCTCTGCTTTTCTCCGGGATTTTTCGGAAAAGCCCGGAAATGCCCTCAGGGAAAGATCCGGAGGGGTGAGCCGGCGGTTTTTGCCCGCCGTTTAGCGGACCCATTTTATGGAAATCCGTCCGGTTGTCAACCTATAATTGGGTGAATCATTGGGGGGAACTACAGGTAGGACCGCGCCCCGACAAAGGCACGGCGATAATAGTCCTGGGTGAGGAAGTCCGTACGGATCCGCTTCCCCCGCCCCGGGGCATGGATGAACAGGTCGTTGCCGACATAGAGCCCCACATGGGAAATCCTGTCGCGATTGTCGGCAAAGAAAAGAATATCCCCTTTCCCCAGGGCGGAGCGATCGACGGGGTTCCCGGCTGCGAACTGATCCCGCGATCTCCGGGGAAGATCGAATCCGTTCAGATGGTAGACGGTCATCGTCAGGCCGCTGCAATCAAATCCGGTTTCGGCGGAAGTTCCTCCCCAGAGGTACGGAACACCGAGAAAGCTCAGGGCGGTCCGGGCCAGCTCCTCACGGAGATAGGCTTCGCCGCGCGCATCCATTTGCGCAACGGCGTATTCCTCGGGGCCGACAAGATGGAACTCTTCGATGATCCCCCTGTCCCGGAGTTCCTCGGCCTGGATGCGGGCCTGTTCCCGTGTCGGGAAATTGCCGAAGCGGACCCGGTAGAGTCCCCGGCGGGCAACGAAATAGGTGGCATCGAGACCCTTCTCCTGCAGGGAACGGGTGAGGCGGGCGGCATTTTCCACATGGGCAAAGGCCCCGGCCTGGATCGTGTGCCCCAGACGGAAAAGCTTTTTCTTTTCCAAGACCGGAACCGACGTGGCAGAAAGCGCGACATCGGGACGCACTTCCGGCCGGCCGCATCCCCCGGCCGCAAGGGTCAACAAAATTCCGCTCAAAAGAAGAGTCACCCTGCAGAACTTGATACCCATCATGAGTTTCCATCCCGGAATCGGCCGCACATTGGCAGCGGATTTTGCCGGAACAGTCTTATCAACCACGACGGAAAAAGCAAGCATTCCCTTCAGGGCGAGGATGGGTTTTATTTGACATGCAAGTGCGTCTTGACTATAGTTCCCGCGGTGGAGTCAAACGATTCCATCGGCCAGGGCTGCTGACCGGGCATGTCCCAAAGGCATCACCGATTCATTTTTCCGAAGAAGGGGCGAAATGGATGTTGCAGAAGGCGAAATGGGCGGCAGCCAGGATTATTTTTATCCTTTCCGCGCTGGCAGGCGCCGCTTCGGGCAATTTGCTGACGTATCTTCTGGGTCCTCTCTATTCCTGGTATTTTTTCAACGATCTCCATTTTTTTAAATACCATCGGTATTGTTTTCCGGTCACCGTCAGCGGCTGGAGGCTCTTCAGCGAATGGATCCGGAACCCGGCGTATCGCGGCATGTTCGCCATCCCCCTGACGGCGCCGCCGATGATCGGACCGGACCGATCGCGCGTCCGTGTCCGCGCCTCCTGGCACGAACGGGACGGGGCCTGCAACGGCTGCACCCGCTGCTGCATCATGAGACGCTGTCCCCTGCTGGACGCAGAGCGGAATCGTTGCAAAAGCTATGGGTCATTCTTCTGGCGCTATTTCAACTGCGGCCGGTACCCCGAAAACACCGAACAGATCCGGTTTTACGAATGCCGGAAATGGGAAGTCATTAAAAAAGACAAGGGTTAAACGGTTCCATCGTCCGGCGCCGCATCCGTCCGGATCAGGCATCCCCGCCCGGGCGCTTCGGAGCGCCCCAACCCCGGCGGACAAGATCGCGGGCCTGGGCGGCATCCGCGATTCGGCCGTCCAGTTGGGCATCCTCGACGGCCCGGAGAATCTCCTTGAACGTCGGTCCCGGCCTAAAGCCCATTTCGATGAGGTCCCTGCCGGTCAGAAGACGGGGCGGCCGCAGCGCCTCCGAGGGATACTCTTCCAATTTCTGTTTGCAGAACTCATAGTGGTCGAGTAGTCCGTGGCTCCCGAGGCAGTCAAGGCGGTGGAGTTCCAGGTGGAGATCGAAATCCGGCGTCCGGAGGAGTCGTTTGAGGCGGTTCGGCCTCATCTCCCGAACGTTCATGAAGAGCATGTGTCCGCGAACAAGCGCGAGGATCGTCTCCGTCTCTTCCCGGGAAAAGCGGAGCCTCCGAAGGATTGCGGCCGAGATCTCTTCCCCCCGCTGAACGTGTCCGTAGAAATGGGTCCCGGTCGCGTCCTCGGATCGGGTCACTCCCTTGCCGACGTCATGGAGGAGAACGGCCCAGGCGAGACGCGGGTCGGCCACCCCATTCGGCCGGGGAAGGAGGGAAAGCATCCGCAGCGTATGTTCCCAGACATCCCCTTCGGGATGAAAGACCGGGGGTTGATCGACCCCTTGAAGGGCATGAACCTCCGGCAGAATCTCCGTCAGCAAACCGCTTTCCAGCAGAAGTTCCATGCCGAGACGCGCCTCCGCGCCCGTCAGCAGCCGGGAAAGTTCGTCACGGATCCGTTCGGCGCTGATCCGCCGGATGGCGGCCGCCTGCCCCCGCAGGGCCGCAAAGGTGGGAGGTTCGATCGTGAAACCGAGCGTCGCCGTAAAGCGCACCGCCCGCAGCATCCGGAGATGATCCTCCGCGAAACGTTCCACCGGGTCGCCGATCGCGCGGATGATCCTCCGTTCGATATCGCGGCATCCGTCGATGTGGTCGATGATCCGTCCGGTCGCCGGATCCATCAGCAGGCCGTTGATCGTGAAATCCCGCCGCCGGACGTCCTCCTCGGCCGTCGCATACGCGATGCGGGAGGGACGGCGGCCGTCATTGTAATCCGCTTCCGTCCGAAACGTGGCCACCTCGTATGCCGTTCCCCCCTCGACGACGAGGCAAACACCGAAACGATCGCCGACGGGGATCGTTCGGGGAAAAATCTCCCGAACCCTCTCCGGCCGGGCCGCCGTGACGATATCGTAGTCCGTCGGAGTCTCGCCGCGGAGCAGGTCGCGGACGCAGCCGCCCACCCAGAAGGCCTCATGACCGGCCTCCCGCAGTCGGCGGACGATGTCGGCCGCCTGATCCCTTTGCCGGTCCGCTTGATTTTTCATCGCTCGGATTCCCTCGATGAATGCCGCAACTCGGTCAATTCCGACCGCGTCGACGCCATTTTCGCAGACCATAGTGCAGCGCCGCCGTAAAGGCAATGGTCGTTAACGTCGACCCGATCGGCAATTCCTGCGTCTTGATGAGATGGTAAAAAACGATTCCCGTGACGAGCGAAACGGTGGCGACGGCATCCGCTCGGCAGCCGCGGCGATCGCTTTTCAGGACGAAGTAATCGGTCAGAAGAATGGCGATCAGCGGGGAGAAGACCGATCCCAGGATGTACAGAAAATCGGTGTATCGTTCGATCGGAAAGACCAGGGCAATGGCCGTACCGATGATGGTGAAGCCCACCGCCGCGATCCGATCGTTTACCCTTGGAAAAATATTGATCAACGAGATCCCCGCCGAATAAACATCGAGGAAAGTGGTCGTCACGGTCGAGAGTCCCAGGATGGCGAGCGCCGTCAATCCCATGTTGGCGGCAAGCATGATCTTCGTCGGGTCGGGCGATCCGGACAGGAGGCCGCCGGCCATCCCGATCGCATACATCCAGCAGCTCCCAATGAAATAGCCGAAGAACGGGGCAATCAGAGCCCCTTTCTTCGTTTTCGCAAGGGAGGTGTAATCGGAGATGAGGGGAAACCAGCTCAGCGGCATGATGATCGACAGTTCGAACCCCATGCCGAATGCCCCTCTCGGCTTGATCGCCGTCGCGGCAGCCGGAAGCGTGAAGACGATCCAGCTCATCAGAATCGTGAGAACCAGCAGGAATCCGACGACGAGGGTGTTGATCCGCTTGAAACCCTTGACCCCCCAGAAGACCCAGAGTCCGACGAACAGACCGACCAGAGAGAACATCAGCGGGAGATGGTCGAAACGCCACAGGGTGACGGCAATCGTGTTCATTGCCGTTCCCCCCTCGATCACCATGATCGCCGTCCAACCGACAAGCTGAAGGATGTTGATGACCGAAATCAGATAGGAGCCCTGCTTCCCGAAGGAGATCCTTGTGGACATGATGGCGGGGACCTTCTCCCGGAAACCGATCAAGCCGGCCAAAACCAGAAGCAGGGTTCCCGCAAGGTGCCCGAGCAGGATCGCTCCAAGCCCCTTGGCCGCTCCCAGCTCCGCGAGATATCCCCCCGTCAGAATCCCGGCTACGGAAACGGAGGCGCCAAACCACAGAAAAAAGAGATTGAGCCCGCTCAGACGTGTCTTTTCTTCCATGGGTTCCGCCTAATCTTTGTCTTTCCCGGTTTCCCGCATCACTGCCCGTTGATCAAGCCGTTGATCCAGGCTGTCGAAGGTGGGAGGAATGGGCGCTTTCAACAGCCGGTTACAGATTCGCGCCGGCACCGGGCCGGACGAGCGGCGCCAGATGATTCGTCGGCCCGTGTCCCCCGCCGACACGCCAGGCATACCGAATCGCCTCGGTGATGTAGCGTTTGGCCGCCGCCAGAGCCTCCGGGACATCCATCCCCCGGCCCAAAGCGGTCGCGATCGCCGCGGAGTAGGTGCAACCGGTTCCGTGCGTATCCGCCGTTTCGATCCGCGGTGCGCTGAACGTCCGGAATTCATGGCCGTCGAACAGCAGGTCCGCGGCATCCCCGGCGAGGTGCCCTCCCTTGACGACGACATGCCTTGCCCCCAGATTCCTGATGATCCGCGCCGCATTATTCATATCGGCAAGGGTCGCGATCCTCGTCTGTGAGAGAACTTCGGCCTCGGGTATGTTCGGCGTGAGGACAAAGGCGAGTGGAACGAGCTCCGCAATCAGGGTTTTCTTGGCCTCCTCGCGGATCAGCGACATCCCCCCCTTGGCCACCATCACCGGATCGACGACAAGTTTCTCGATCCCGTACTCGCGAATCTTCCCGGCGACGACGCGGATGACCTCGGAGGTGGCGAGCATCCCGGTCTTCGCCGCATCGATCCCGATATCGCTCGCGACAGCGTCAAACTGCGCGGCCACAAACGCCGGCGGGACATCGTGTATGCCATGCACGCCGAGGGTGTTCTGGGCGGTCAGCGCGGTGATGACACTCATTCCGAATCCACCGAGAACGGTGATCGTTTTCAAATCCGCCTGGATTCCCGCTCCTCCGCCGGAATCCGAACCCGCGATCGTCAATATCCGAACCGGTTTCATTCTTTCTCCTCCCCCGGGAAAATCCCCGGTCGAAAATACCGTACCGCGAGCAGACGCCCCGACTTCACTTTGATGATTCCTCGATCCGACGTCAGGCGGTTGCTGACCCCATAGGGCCTTCCAACCGCCATCACGGCCTCCTTCAACGGAAATTCAAACCCCGTCAGCGTAACCCCGGCGGCCGGTCCCGCAAATGGAAACAGGGAGACGGTCTGGCCGGCCTCGCCGTCGAGAACCGCCCGTTTCTCGATCAGAAACAGCTCGCACCACTCGTCGATCAACTTGACCTCGATCCCCTTTTCCCGGCCCTGAATCAGCAGCGAGATGTTCGCCAGCGCGTGGTCCACGCGGTATCCGAGGGCGCCCCAGATCCAGATCTCCGTCGGTTCCATCCGGAACGCCTCGTGGAGCGCCAGTTCCGTATCCGTTTCGTCCTTTCGCTGGTCATGGCGTACGATTCGGCAGCCCCTCGCCTCATAATACCGCCGGGTTTCCGAATCCAGGGAATCCATGTCGCCCACGATCAGGTCGGGGAACACGCCCACGGCATCGAGATGGCGGGCGCCGCCGTCGGCGCAGATCATCGCCGCGGGCCTCTTCTTAGCCGCCTGCCGTCGGAAAAACGCCGGCTCGACAACTGCGCCGCCGGATACAATAAAAATCACCTTTCCCATGGTCCTTCAACCGCACCGCCATCAGGCGGCCGTACCAAAACAAAAAAACCATACCCGGATAGGATATGGCCCCGAAACAGAAGTATGGACAACATAACCGCTGCCATTCCCTACGCTGGCATTACCCAGGTC
>DIKL01000068.1:6325-7259 GCA_002424545.1 Syntrophaceae bacterium UBA5619 | reverse complement strand
CGGTCACCTCGCCGATGATCCGCACGGCAAGCCCCGGCCCCGGGAAGGGCTGGCGCCAGACCACGTCGTCGGAAAGTCCGAGCTCCTTCCCCAGGAGGCGGACCTCGTCCTTGAAGAGATGCTTGAGCGGCTCGACGAGCTTGAGCTTCATCCGCTTGGGGAGCCCCCCCACGTTGTGGTGGGACTTGATCACGGCGGAGGGGCCGCCGAAGGCCGAGCGGGATTCGATCAGGTCCGGGTAGAGGGTTCCCTGGGCGAGGAATTCCGCATCACGGATCTTCCGCGCCTCTTTATCGAAAACCTCGATGAAAATCCGTCCGATGATTTTCCGCTTCCGCTCCGGGTCCGTCACCCCGCGGAGGCCATCGAGGAAGGCCTTCCGAGCCCGGGCGAAACGGATGTCCATTTGAAAATGCTTGCCGAAGAGGACGCGGACTTTTTCGGCCTCTTGGAGCCGGAGCAGACCGTTGTCGACGAAGACGCAGGTGAGCCGGCGGCCGATCGCCCGGTGAAGCAGGACTGCCGCAACCGACGAGTCGACGCCCCCCGAGAGACCGAGGATCACGCGCTTGTCGCCGACCGTCGCCCGGATTTCCGAAACGGCGTCGCGAACGAAGGCGCTCATCGTCCAGCTCTTCACGCAGCGGCAGACGCCGAAGAGGAAGTTCTCCAGCATCCTCTTCCCCTCCGGGGTGTGGACCACCTCCGGGTGGAACTGGAGACCGTAGAACCGGCGTTTCGCATCTTCGGCGGCGGCCGTCTCGGTGTTTTCGGTCCATGCCGTACTCACAAAACCCTTCGGCAATCTGCCGATCCGGTCGCCGTGGCTCATCCAGCAGCGCGTCTTTTTTTCGATGCCGGCGAGAACGGCGCTCCCCCGTTTCCGGACGTTCAGCTCGGCAAAGCCGTACTCCCGCTTGTCCGAGCGGATCAC
>DIKL01000068.1:1750-6199 GCA_002424545.1 Syntrophaceae bacterium UBA5619 | reverse complement strand
GGATGATGCCCTCCGGCCGGAGTTCCCGGATTCTGCCGATGTCGATACCCGGCGGCTCGATCTGGCAGTATACCTGATGCTCCCGAACACGGCGGGCGATCAACTGGTTGTACTGGGATCCGAAGTCGATGATCAGGATCACGACGTGAACTCCTTTGCTGCATAACGAATCGGATTCAGACGATTTCTCATCCGAGCATCCTCCTGTGATCCATCAAAAGGATGAATTCATCGAAAAGCGCATCGGTATCATGGGGTCCCGGCGCCGCCTCGGGGTGGTGCTGGACGCTGAAGGCCGAAAGCGACGGATAGCGGATCCCTTCCGAGGTGCGATCGTTCAAATTGTCCCGGATCGTTTCGATCTCACCGGAGAGAGAGTCGGGCAAAACGACAAAACCGTGGTTCTGCGAGGTGATTTCGACCCTTCCGTTGCATCGGTTCTTGACGGGCTGGTTGATCCCGTGATGGCCGAACTTCAGCTTTGCCGTCCGTCCGCCCACCGCCTGCCCCAGGATCTGGTGTCCCAAACAGATGCCGAAGATCGGAACCTTTCCCAGGATTGTCCGGACCGTCCGGACGATATACGGCAGCGCCGCCGGATCCCCGGGGCCGTTGGACAAGAGAACACCGTCGGGCTTTTGGGCGAGGATCTCCTCTCCCGTCGCAGTCGCCGGAAAAACGAGCACCTCGCAGCCGCGCTTCTCCAGGTTGCGGAGGATGTTGTACTTGACGCCGCAGTCCAGGACGACGACTCGCAGCGCGATGGGGTCAGGTCTTGGGACTTGAATCGTGGGGCCTTGTGATTCAAGTCCCAAGACCTGACCCCCGCACCAGCGGTACGGCCCCCCGCAGGCGACCGTCTTCACGAGGTCCCGGCCGACGAGCCCCGGGTAGGAAAGGATGCGCCGGAGGAGGAGCTCCGTGTCCTCCGTTTCCGTTGAAAGGACGCCCCGCATCGCCCCGGCGATCCGGATGCGGCGGGTCAGGGCCCGGGTGTCGATCCCCTCCACCCCCAGCCGGTCGTGGGCCTCGAGAAACGACTTCAGGTCCTGCCGTGAGCGCCAGTTGCTCGGACGGTCCGTATACTCCCGGACGACGAACCCCTCCAGATGGATGCCGGCCGATTCCATGTCCTCCGGGTTGATCCCGGTGTTGCCGATCAGCGGACAGGTCATCGCGACGATCTGTCCCTTGTAGGAAGGATCGGTGAGGACCTCCTGGTAGCCGCTCATTCCGGTGTTGAAAACAACCTCCCCCAGAACCTCCCCTTTCCCGGCGAAGGCCTCCCCCCGGTAAACGGTCGCGTCCTCCAGGACCAGCAGGGCCTGTTTCCTTTGCTTACCCAGCATCAACAACCTTTCCCGGATGGGGACACGATGCGGCAAAAGTGTCCCCGTTTGCCTTACAGCATCGGCAGGTAGCGGTCGATCTCGAACTGGCTGACGTGGGTGCGGAAGCGGTCCCACTCCACCTTTTTGTTCTCGACGAACTTCTCGAAAACGTGATCCCCGAGGGTGTCGCGGACGAGCTTGCTCCCCTGCAACACCTGCAGCGCCTCGTAGAGGCTCCCCGGCAGCGAGGTGATCCCGGCCTTCTCGCGCGCCTTCTCGTCCATCTCGAAGATGTCCTCTTCGATCGGCTCGGGCAGCGGATACGCCTTCTCGACTCCCTTCATCCCGGCGGCGAGCATCACGGCAAAGGCCAGGTAGGGGTTGCAGGCCGGATCGGGCGAGCGGTACTCCATCCGGGTCGCCTTCTCCTTGCCGGGCTTGTACATCGGGACGCGGACCATCGCGGAGCGGTTCCGGCGCGCCCAGGAGACATAGACCGGGGCCTCGTATCCGGGAACCAGCCGCTTGTAGGAGTTGATCCACTGATTGCAGATTCCGGTGATCTCCGGGGCATGGATCAAGATGCCGGCAATGTAGTGTTTGGCCATTTTCGAGAGGTTGTACTTGTCCCGGCCGTCGAAGAAGCAGTTCTTGGCCCCCTTGAAGATTGACTGATGGACATGCATCCCGCTTCCATTGTGTCCGAAGACCGGCTTCGGCATGAAGGTGGCGTAGACCCCGTTCTGCCGGGCGATCTCCTTGACAGCGGTGCGGTAGGTCATCACGTCGTCCGCCATCCGGAGCGCCTCGTTGTAGCGCAGGTCGATCTCGTGCTGGCTGGGGGCGACCTCGTGGTGGCTGTACTCGACGCGGATTCCCATCTCCTGGAGGGCGAAGATCGTCTGGCGGCGCAGGTCCGTCGCCCGGTCCACGGGAAGGCCGTCGAAGTAGCCGCCCATGTCGAGGAATTCGGGGGCTTTGTCCGAGGCGAAATAGAAGAATTCGAGCTCGGGGCCGATGTAGAAAGTATATCCCTGATCGTTGATCTTCTTGAGGGTCCTCTTCAGGACATAGCGGGGATCGCCCTCATAGGGTCTTCCGTCGGGGGTCTGGATGTCGCAGATCATCCGGGCGACCGGACGGTCGGCGGGCCGCCAGGGGATGATCTGGAAGGTAGAGGGATCAGGCATGGCGATCATGTCGCTCTCCTCGATCCGGCAGAATCCCGCGATGGAGGACCCGTCGAACCCCATCCCCTCCTCCATTCCCTCCTGCAGCTCGGAAGGGGTGATGCTGAAGATCTTCTGGACCCCGAGAACATCGGTGAACCAGAGCTGGATAAAACTGACGTTCTTTTCCTTGACGATTTTCAACACATCCTTTGTGGTCTTTAACTCGAACATGGGCCAGTCCTTTCTGTTGATGGTTTATCGGGTCCGACCGGGATTACAGCTTGAAGAGCAGGTCCGCATACGTCGGAACCGGCCACATATCCCGGGGAACGATCATTTCCAGCGCGTCGATATCGCTGCGCAGGGGCCGCATTGCCGTGACAACCGCATCACGATATATTTCCGCCTTCTTCACCGTGTCGGCAGTTCCCTGCGCCTTTGCCGTTGCGGCCTCGAGCTTTCCGAGGTTCTTGTAGGCCGATGCCAGGAACGCGCCGAGCTTCTTCAGAATATCCTCCTGGACGGGGGCGGAAACGGAGACGGCCTTCAAGCCGGCGATCGAGCCGGCCAAGAAGGCGGCATACTCGGCTGCCGCGGGGATGAACTGCTTCTTGACCATGTCGATGGCGGCCAGGGCTTCGATGTTGATCTGCTTTGCGTAGATCTCCACATAGATGTCGTACCGGGAATGCACCTCCTTGCGCGAGAGCACCTCGTATTTTTCGAAGAGTTTGAACGCCTTCTCCGTGACGAATGCCTTCAGGGCGTCGACGGCGTTCGTTACGTTGGGCAGACCGCGCTTGGCCGCCTCTTTGGGCCATTCCGCCGAATAGTTGTTGCCGTTGAAGATCACCCGGCCGTGCTTCTTGTAGATCTCGTTGATGATGGCCGCTGCTTCGGCATTTTTGTCCTTGGCCTTTTCCAGCCGCGTGGCGATTTGGTCAAGGGCCTCGGCGGCGATCGTGTTCAGCGCCACATTGCATCCGGCAATCGACTGCGCCGAGCCGACCATCCGGAATTCGAACTTGTTTCCCGTGAAGGCGAAGGGAGAGGTCCGGTTGCGGTCGGTATTGTCCCGGGGGATCTCGGGCAGCGTGTCGACGCCGACCTTGACGAACTGGGTGCCTCGGGCGGACACCTTTTGGCCTGCCGCGATCTTCTCCAGGATGTCCGTCAGCTCCTCGCCCATGAAGATGGAGATGATCGCCGGAGGCGCCTCGTTGGCGCCCAGGCGGTGATCGTTTCCCGCATGGGCGCAGGTCGCCCGCAGGATGTCCGCATGGGTGTCCACGGCCTTGATCAGGGCGCTCAGGACCAGCAGGAACTGGACATTTTCGCTCGGCGTGCGGCCCGGCTCCAGGAGGTTGATGCCGTCATCCGTGGAGAGCGACCAGTTGTTGTGCTTGCCGGAGCCGTTGATGCCGGCGTAGGGCTTTTCGTGAAGCAGGCAGACCAGGCCGTGACGCAGGGCCACCTTCTGCATCGTCTCCATGACGAGCTGGTTGTGGTCCGTGGCGATGTTCGTCGTGGCAAAGACAGGGGCCATCTCAAACTGGGCGGGGGCCACCTCGTTATGCTGGGTCTTGGAGGTGATGCCCATCTTCCATAGTTCGGCATTCAGATCGCTCATGTAATCCGAAACCCTATCTTTGATGGCGCCGAAATACTGGTCCTCGAGCTCCTGGCCCTTGGGCGCCGGTGCGCCGAAGATCGTTCGGCCCGCCAGCATCAGATCGAGCCGGTCCAGATAGAACTGCTTGTCGACCAGGAAATACTCCTGCTCGGGACCGACGGTGGAGATCACCTTCGCAGAGGTCTCGTTGCCCAGGGCCCGGAGGACCCGCAGGGAATGCTTCGACACCGCCTTCATGGACCGCAGGAGCGGGGTCTTCTTGTCGAGGGCTTCGCCTTTGTACGAAACGAAGGCGGTGGGGATCGTCAGGGTC
>DIKL01000068.1:0-1714 GCA_002424545.1 Syntrophaceae bacterium UBA5619 | reverse complement strand
GTATACCCCCTCGCCTCGAAGGTGCTGCGCAGGCCGCCGCTGGGGAAGGACGACGCGTCCGGTTCGCCCTGAATCAGCTGCTTGCCGGAAAACTCCACGGTGATTCCGCCGTCGGCGGTCGGAGAAATGAATGAATCATGCTTTTCCGCCGTGATTCCCGTCAAGGGCTGAAACCAGTGCGTATAGTGGGTCGCCCCTTTTTCGAGCGCCCAGTCCTTCATCGCATCCGCTACCACGTCGGCCACATCGGGCCGCAAGGGGATATCTTTTTCGATCGTTTCGCGGAGCGCCAGGTAAATTTGCCTGGGCAGGCGCTCTTTCATCACCCGATCATTAAAAACGTTCGATCCGAAAATTTCCGTAAGCTCCATGACGTTTCTCCTTTGATTCCGTCCGCCGGCACTTCCATGCACCGCGGCCGGCAGGCGTTCAGCAGATGAAGGACATCACCGAACAATATGGAACAAATATGTTCATTCCGCAGGCTATTTTCCCGACCCTATCCCCGTTTCAGCAATCCCCGTGCCAGGAACCGCCTACTCCAGCGGATCGTTCTCGGTCATCCGCCAAATGCCGCAGGGGCAGGCTCCCGCGCAGAATCCGCAGCCGATGCAACGGTCCGCATCCGCGAGGTACTCGTAAGCCCCTTCTTCCCCCTCCCTCCGGGAGATCGCGTTCTGCGGACAGAGGGTCTCGCAGAGGCCGCAGTCTCGGCAGGCGCCGCAGGATGCGCAACCGGCGGCGCAGGCTTGCGGATCCTCGAAGCCGGGCAGACGCGGATCGTAGTATTCCAGTTTCACCCGTTCCGTTTCAATCGCGGGAAGCCGGTCGTAGGTCTCTTCCCGTCCCCGGAGCCTATCGTCGATCGCCCGGGCCGCCACCCGGCCCGCGCCGATCGCATCGGTCAGCAGGCCCTGCCGGACGGCGTCGCCGATCGCGAACACCTTCGGGTCGCTCGTCTGAAATTTCTCATTGACGACGACAAACCCTTTCTCGGTTTTGATTTCCTCCGGAAGGAAACCGAGATCGGGTTGATCGCCGACGGCCATGATCACCGTGTCCGCCGGCAGGGAGCTCCCGTCGGTCAACTCCACGGCCTTCTCCGTGATCGCCTTCGTAAAGCGGGGCCAGAGGAACTTAGCCCCGGCGGCCTCCGCGTGTTTCCGCTCCACGCCGAAGGAGGCCGGCGGCTGGATGTCGATCAGCGTGACGGATTGGGCGCCGAGCCGGAACGCCTCCGCGGCGGCGTCGCAACCGACATTACCCGCGCCGATGATGACGACGTTTTCCCCCGCTTTCGCCCGATCCAGCCGGCTCTCGCGGAGAAAATCGAGGGCGGCGACCGCCCGTTCATGACCGGGGAGCGGGATCATCCTTGCCTTCTGCGCCCCCACGGCGATCACCAGCGCATCGAATTTCTCATATAGTTTTCCGAACTCCTCTTCGGTGAGCGGGCGCTTGAGGGTCCTGTGGGGGATCTCCCGCTCCAGACGCTTCAACTCATGGTCCAGAACCTCGTCCGGAATCCGGCTGCGCGGGATCGTTGCGGTGATTTTTCCTCCGAGGCGTTTCCGCGCATCGTGGATGACGGGCTCGTGCCCCTTCATCCGGAGCTGCCAGGCCGCCGACAACCCCGCCGCCCCGCCGCCGATCACGGCGATCTTCCGTCCGGTGGACGGCGCCGGCGCCGGAACGGCCGCCTGAAGGCTGGCCC
>DIKL01000102.1 GCA_002424545.1 Syntrophaceae bacterium UBA5619 | reverse complement strand
CGGCCCTTCTGGGCCGCATGCCCTCTGCGGTCGGTTATCAGCCGACGCTGGCCACCGACCTCGGGGAACTGCAGGAACGCATCACCTCCACCAACAAGGGATCCATTACGGCCGTTCAATGCGTCTACGTTCCCGCCGACGATCTGACGGATCCGGCGCCGGCGACAACCTTCGCCCATCTCGACGGAACCGTCGTTCTCTCTCGACCGATTGCGGAACTCGGCATCTATCCCGCGGTGGACCCCCTGGATTCAACCTCCCGAATCCTGGACCCGAATGTGCTGGGCGCCGAACACTACCAGGTGGCGCGCCAGGTTCAAGTGACGCTTCAGAAATACAAGGATCTCCAGGACATCATCGCGATCCTCGGCATGGACGAACTCTCCGAGGAGGACAAGTTGACCGTGAGCCGGGCAAGAAAAATCCAGCGTTTTCTCTCCCAGCCGTTCTTTGTGGCGGCCCAGTTTACCGGTACGGAGGGAAAGTTCGTCACGGTGGCCGAAACGGTCCGCGGTTTTAAGGAGATCCTTGAAGGGAAGCACGACGACCTGCCCGAACAGGCCTTTTACATGGTCGGCGGTATCGATGAGGTCGTGGAGAAGGCGAAGAAACTCGCCGAATAACCGGAGATTCCGATGGCTGAAGAATTGACGCTGGAAATCGTGACGCCCGAGAGAATGGTCTTCAACGGCGTCGTCGAAGAGGTGACCATTCCGGGTACGGAAGGCGAGTTCGGCGTGCTTCGCGGTCATGCCTCCCTGCTGAGTTCGGTCGATGTCGGGGAACTCGGATTTGTCCGGGATCACAAGAAGACCCGTTACGCGGTGAACACCGGATATGCGGAGGTTACGGCGTCCAAGGTTACGGTGCTGGTGGAAACGGCGGAGAGAGCGGACGAGATCGACGTCGAAAGGGCGCGCCGGGCCAGGGAACGGGCCGAGGGGAAAATGGCGAAGCTGTCGAAAGAGGATGCCGATTTCGAGAAAGCCAAACTGGCATTGCTGCGGGCTCTGACCCGCCTGAACGTTTCGGGAAAAGCCTAATCCTCTTCCTGGACGGAGATTTCGACGATCTCAAATTCCCGGATGCCGCCCGGGGTGCTGACGCTGATCTCGTCGCCGACGCTTTTCCCGATCAGCGCCCGTCCGATCGGAGAGGTGACTGAAATGCGGTTCTTCTCCAGATCCGACTCCAGGGGACCGACCAGCTGGTAGTTGATCCCCTTGCCGGTGCCGATCTCCTCGATCGCGACGATTGTGCCGAAAACGACCTTTTCGCAAGTCAGGTTCTTCAGATCGATCACATTGGACATCGCCAGATTGTTTTCCAGTTCCTGCATCTTTCCGTGAAGGTAGGATTGCCTCTCCTTGGCCGCCGTGTATTCCGCGTTCTCCGACAGGTCTCCCTGTGCCCTGGCTACTTCGATGTCCTTGATGTTCTGGGGGATGGAAACTGTCTTGAGAACCTCCAGCTCCCGCTTCAACTTGGCGAATCCCCCCCTGGTAATAGGTATCTTTTCCATGAACCTTCTTCTCCTGCCCTTATGATGGGCCTGCTTTTCAGGTGGGCGCAAATCCTGCCCGCCGGCTATTGCACGAGGTCTGATCCTTAATCGAGAAAATTCGAGGTGTCAAGGAAGAAATCAACGATGGCGCGGATTCTTGTCACCGCTCGGAATCTGTGTTAGAAAGCAACCCATCCGGACCGCTTCACAACCAACGGGACCGGAAGAGCCGGGGACGTTTTTTTGATTTCCCGGAATGAAAGGGGATGCAAGCTGGGCATGTTCGATCAATATGAGCGTGATATAAATTACTTGCGTGTTTCCATCACGGACCGGTGCAACCTGCGTTGCCGCTACTGCATGCCCAAGGAGGGATTTTCCCAAATCGGTCACGAGGATATTCTCCGCTATGAGGAGATCCACCGGATCGTCCGGGTTGCGACGAAGCTGGGGATTTCGAAGGTCCGGATCACCGGCGGCGAGCCGTTGGTCCGTCGGGGGGTCGTGCAGTTCATCGCGGCGCTCCGGACAATCCCGGAATTGAAAGACGTCAGCCTGACGACGAACGGCATCCTTCTCGACGGTTTTGCGGGAAGCCTCTACGAGGCGGGGATCCGGCGGATCAATATCAGCCTCGATTCACTCGACGCCGAAAAGTACGCTCGGATCACTCGGGGTGGGGACATCCGGGCTGTTTTTCGGGGGATCAGAAAGGTTCGGGAAGCCGGATTTTCTCCGATCAAGATCAACGTTGTGGCCATCAAAGATTTCAACGACGACGAGGTGCTGGACTTCGCCCGTTTGACCTTGTCCGATCCTTATCAGGTCCGCTTCATCGAACTGATGCCGCTGGGCCATGCGGGCATCGAGAGCAACGGCCGGTATCTCTCCAACGCCGTCGTCCGGGAGAAGATCGAAACCTTCCTTCCGCTCGAACCAATCAATGGTCGGGGAAACGGAAGCGACGGCCCGGCGCGGATCTACCGGATGAAGGGCGGCGCGGGGGAGATCGGTTTCATCAGCCCGGTCAGCCGTCACTTCTGCCGCTCGTGCAACCGTCTCCGCCTGACGGCGGACGGCCAGCTTCGGACCTGCCTCCTGTCGGACGACGAAACGGACCTCAAGGGTCCACTTCGGGCGGGTTGCGCCGACGGGGAGATCGCGGCGCTCATCGCGACGGCGATCGCCCGGAAACCCGAGCAGCACGAGATTTCCTGTCATGAGAGTCACGTCAAGAAGTGCATGAAGGAGATGCAGAAGATCGGCGGGTGAAGCGAAGCTCTTCGAAGCGGCGGTTTTGCCTGTGCGCGGCAAAATGAAGGAACGCCGGATCTTGTTTCGGCGATGTCTTGATGCAGAAGGGAAACATCCATGACTGCGGGGGGGACCAAACAGGACGATCTTCAGGCAACGCCCGCCGACCGTTACCTCGACGGGAGGATCAAGAGCCTCATCCTCGACTTGACGGAGCCTCGGGCAGGGGAGAGACTGCTTGCCGTCGGCTGTGGAAGCGGGGAACATCTTGCCCTCTTCCGCCGGAAAGGGTGCGATGTCACCGGAATCGACTCTTCCCCGTTCCTGCTCGATCAGGCCGCGAAGCGGCTCGGAAATCGCGTTGAACTCAGAGACGGCCGGGCGGAAGATCTCCCTTTTTCAGACAACGAATTCGACATGGTCACCCTGATTCATTCCCTCGAATACACAGATGATCCGGGGATTGCGATCGCCGAGGCGATCCGGGTGTGCCGGGGACGGATTTTCATTGGAGTGATGAACCGCTGGTCCTTGCTCGGTGTGCAGGGGCGAATGCAACGCCTCTATCCTCCCCCGGTCTCCCGAAAGGCCCGTTTCTTCCGCCTGGCCTCTCTGACCGGCCTGATCCGGCGGCAGCTCCCCGGGGTTCGGATTCGGTGGGGCAGCGTCATCTTTCTCCCCTGGGGGTGGTATGACTTTGCCGCCTCTTTGGAGGAGCGGCTCCCTGTGATGAACAACCCGTTCGGCGCTTTCTGCGGTCTCTCCTTTTCGGTGACGTTTTCCTTCCGAACCATCCAGGAGATTATCCGTGAACCCGCGGCACTTGCCGCCGAAGGCGGCAGGCCGATGCCCGGCGTCGTTCGGGAATGCAAGAAAAATCGCCTGCTGTCCGCCATGGATGGGAGAATCGACGATGGTTCATGAGGCTCTGTTGTATCAAAAAGAGGTTGAGAGCCGGGTAAGGTGCGGCCTCTGCGCGCATCGATGCCGGCTCGATCCCGGAAAGCGCGGCCTCTGCGGCGTCCGGGAAAATCGGGATGGAACCCTCTACAGCCTGATTTTTGGGACCATCCTTGCCGAGAATGTCGATCCGATCGAAAAGAAACCTTTTTTTCATCTCCTGCCCGGTTCGCGCTCTTTCTCGATTGCCGCGCCCGGCTGCAACTTTCGTTGTTCCTTCTGCCAGAATCATGAGATCTCGCAGATGCCCCGAGAGCAGGCGAGAATCGTCGGGCAGGAGAGGACCCCGGCGGAGATCGTGGCGCAGGCCGTCCGGAGCGGTTCGAAAAGCATCGCCTACACCTACACGGAGCCGACGGTCTTCTTGGAGTTCGCCTTTGAAACCGCAGGGATTGCAAGAAAAAATGGGTTGAAAAACGTCTTCGTGACGAACGGCTACATGACCCCCGAGGCGCTCGCTCTCATTGCGCCCCGTCTCGACGCGGCGAACGTCGATTTGAAGTCTTTCCGCGATGACTTTTATCGTGAACAGTGCGGCGCGCGACTCCAGCCGGTCCTCGACAACCTGAAAAAGATGAAGGAGCTGGGGATCTGGGTCGAGGTGACGACCCTGCTCATTCCGGGGCTGAACGACGGCGAAGAGGAGCTTTGCGAAATCGCCGCTTTTGTTGCCTCCCTCGGGGCGGAAACCCCCTGGCATGTCAGCCGCTTTCACCCTCAGCACCGGATGATGCGGACGCCGCCCACCCCGGCCGAGGCGATCCAACGGGCGGTACGGATTGGCCGATCCGCCGGGTTAAAGTACGTCTACAGCGGGAATCTGCCCGGCGATGCCGGGGAGAACACAAGCTGCGCCCGTTGCGGTCGGTTGCTGATCAGCCGCTGGGGTTTTACCGTCGAGCGTTTGGAGCTCAACGGAGCGGCTTGTCCCGGCTGCGGCGCGTCGCTCGAGGGGATTTTCGAATAATCGGTTGGTCAACGCCCTCTTGCGGCGTTTCCATCCCGAAGGAGACCGGAACCATGGATGAAGCAAACGAGGACCTCTGGGAGGTGGTCGCCACGGCTGCCGGGATGACGCAGGCGAATCTCATCACGGGTCGGCTCGCGAGCGACGGCATCCGGACCCGGCTTCGTTACGAAGCCGCCGGAACGATCTACGCGATCACGGTGGACGGTCTGGGCGAGGTGCGAATCCTCGTTCCCGTGCCGGATTGGGAGCGGGCGAGGGAGATCCTCTCGGCTTCGTACGACGATGGCGATCTCCCTTGGAACAAAGAGGCCGACGATCTGGTGATCAAATCCAACGGCACAAAAACGTGACCCGGCCACTGTCCCGACATCGGTGTCGATGGGGAAACAACATCACCGTCACGGAGCAGCCCTGCGCCATCCTCGATTCGTTGGCTGAGGGCGGATGGAGAACCTATCGGTGAATGGGGGTTTCGGTGCTCCGACCGGTTAAATTTAGGAGGACTTATTTACAGGCAGGCTCTACGGTTATGTTCGTCCGCAGAGCGACATCCGTATCACCGTAACAAAGACCCTTTCGAATATTTGCGTCGTTCCTTTTTCGAGAGCCTTCTTTTTTGCTGAGCCTTCGCCATTTGGACGAGGGCTTCATGCTCCGCCCCGGCTTTGCTTCGTCGACGTCGGATCCACTGCCCGATAAACAATCCGACGAGACAGGCGACGATCATGAAAATCCATGATCCCAAAGTTTTCGGAAACAGATCCATCGTCTTAAACCATTTTTGCCGATTCCAAAGTTCCGGACTTCAAACTCATTTCCGACTCCGCAAATCGTCATGATCTCGCAGCCGCTGCCCCATTCCGTGCCCACCATAAAAGAGATCAGGGAAACTGTCAATTTGATAATCAACTTTCATCTCATCGTTCGGGAACTTCCCCGCGTCTCCGTGCTATTAACCCATCTTCCGCAGGATGTTGTTGAGTAATGGGTGAATATGGCCAGATATTTTCTGAAAGTTGAATGATTCCAGGCCGCGTTCTTTGAAAATCGGATGTAGTGGAGACCAGCCTCTTGCACAGAGGAGCGAGTCTGGTAAATACAGTAGTCATGTATTTGCGTCGGAACACCAAGAAGAAGGATGGAGCGGATTACGATTGCTGGACATTGGTTGAGTCCGTTCGCACCGCTCGGGGGCCACGTCAGCGGGTTGTTGCGACAATCGGTAAACTTCCGGGGCTTGATCGGGAAGAGCGGATTGGTTGGGAAGAGATCAGCGGCATACTTTCGGGGAAGCCCCGTTCTGCGCCTGATCTGTTTGAGCGGCGGGAAGAGCCACCTTCATGGGCCACGGTCAACATCAGTGGTGTGAGCGTCGAGCGCCTCAGACGCTTCGGCGATGTTTACCTGGGATTGCTTTTATGGAACA
>DIKL01000018.1 GCA_002424545.1 Syntrophaceae bacterium UBA5619 | reverse complement strand
ACCTTCACGTTCTTCCAGCCGTTCCCCTCGAGGACGATCGCGGCCTCGTAGCCCCGAAGAGATATCTTGCAGTAGCAGATGATCTCCTTTTCCTTGTCCTGGGGCATCTCGTTCAAGCGCTTGCGGAGGGCCCCGAGCGGCATGAGCGTCTCGCCGATCCCCAGGCGCATCTGCTCGAACTCCTCAGGCTGTCTTACATCAAGAAGGAAAGGGGACTCTCCGCTGGTCACCTTCCGATGCACCTCCGCACAGGAGATCCCCTTCATCCGCCCCTTCATCTTGTTCTGCAGGATGTGGGCGGAGGCAACTCCGTGATCGATCGCAAGCGAAAACGGCGGCGCGTAGGGAAGGTCGGCATTGACAAAATCCTCGACGGTCAGGCCGCCCAGGATCGCCATCGCCCACTGGGCGATCTGCCGGTTCACGTTTCCCGGACCGACGCACTGGGCGCCGAGAATCTTTCCCGTCGTCCCATCCGCAACGAGTTTCGTCACGATGAGCTTCCCCTCCATGAAACCCGGCTTGTCCGGACTGGCGTTGATCACGGTGACGATGTTGTCGTATCCCAGTCTTCGCGCCGTCGTTTCGGAGAGCCCCGTCGCCCCCGCCGCGTAATCGAAAACCTTGCAGATCCCCGTCTGGATCGTCCCGGGAAACGTCACGCAGTTTTCCGAGGCGGCGTTCTCACCCGCCACCCGACCCTGGAGGTTCGCCAGATCGCCGTAAGGCGCGAGAACCTTCTTCCCGGTAATCCGGTGGAGCGTCTCCACGCAATCCCCGACGGCGTAGATGTCGGGATCCGAGGTCTGCATGTATGGATCGACTTTGATCCCGCCCGTCTCTCCGATCTCGATCCCGCATGCCTGCGCCAGCTTCACATTCGGCCGGACCCCGATTGCGACCACAGCCAACTCGCAGAGCAGTTCCGTCCCGTTCTGCAGCTTGACCCCCGTGAGCTTCCCTTTCTCGCCGAGAAACGCGGCAATCCCGTTTTCCGTAATGACATTAGCACCCTGGCTCCTCACGTGGTTCTCCACCAGCTTCGCCAGTTCCCAGTCGAGAAACATCAGAAGCTGGGGAAGCAGCTCGATGACGGTAATTTCGATGCCCGCCAGATGAAGGGCCTCGCAGGTCTCGATCCCGATCAAACCGCCGCCGATCACCGCAGCCTTCTTGATCTTCCCCTCGTCCCTGACTTTGCGCAGAAAATCTGCATCCTTCATGGACTGGAGCGTGGTGATCCCCTCCAGCTCCACGCCCGGAATAGGCGGCATCCGGGGAACGGAACCGGTCGCGAGGATCAGCTTGTCGTAGGCCACCTCCCCCGCCTCACCGGTCAGCGTGTTCCGGAATGAGACCGTTCGCAATTTCCGGTCGATGGCGGTCACCTCCGTATTCACCTTGGCCTCGATATCCTTGGCGTTCAGGTAGAATTGAGGGTTCCGCACCACGCCCGTGGGAGTGCAGATCAGCATATTCCGGTCGTCGAAATACCCGCCGATGTAATAGGGATAGCCACAGGAGGCCATCGAGAGATCCCCTTCCTTCTGCAGGATGGTAACCTCGGCATTGTTGTCGATCCTTCTCGCCTTCGCCGCCGCCTTGGGGCCGGCCGCCGAGCCTCCGATCACCACGATCCTTTTTCTCTTCTCCATGAATTTGCTCCTCGATTCTTGTTTGAATTTTCTCGGGTTCATTCCCCGAGGCTTGGCGGCTGTGGCTACTTTGCTACGCGCTCATCAGGCCTGCCTTGTTCACGCCATTTCCGCAAAAACAGGAATCCAGGAAAAGAAACTGGACTCCGCAACCGGTGCGGAATGACCCCGTGAGCCCAACTGCTTGCGGCGGGTCAGTTATGACCCACCGCCACCATCATGACAGGGCGCTCACGCCTGTTCAGTCATACGCGAGACGTGTCTTTTCATCAGCGAGAACATCGCGGGTCACTTCCTTCCAGAAGGGCGACTCCCAGGTGTTGAGACGCTGATGCATGAGAAAGTACTTCTGGGGGATCGGATGGGTGCCGAATACGACGTCCACACCGAATCGGGACTGGATGAAGTCCCGGAAAAAACCGATCCTCGGGCAGGGCGGATAACCGACGATCAGGCCGGTGGCCAGGTGGATCACATTGGCCCCGTTGCGGATCATCTCCTCCGGGGCATATTCGATGTTGCCTCCGGGGCACCCGTCGCAGGTCGCATACCCCACCAGATCCGCGTCCCGGTCCTTGTAGAGGCTGAACGCCCCTTCCCTCTCCCGCAGCGAACGAAAGCATTTGCCTCCCGCGCAGCGGTGATAGCGGTCGCAGATGAGGATGCCGATGCCAATCTTGTCCTTGTTTTGCATGCCTTTTCCCCTTTCCTGAAGTTTGGCGCGAACGCCCCTCGCTTCTGCTACCGGCAGCAGGATCCAGGCTCGTCGCACGGCGGGGTTCCGCACCGCTCTTCCCGGCCGCAGCAGGTCCTTCCCCCTCGGTCCGCGATGATCCCGTTCATCCGGGAGGTGACCCCTTGCGGGAGGACGCGCTTCAGCACTGCGCTTCCGCAAAACCGGCAGATCTTTTTTGTGTAATCGGCGGAAACCCCTTCGATAAACTCGGAGAGCTTCCCGCAATCGAGACACGCATACTCGTAGATCGGCATCTTCCCCTCCCTTCGTACTGCCTCAGTGCACCTTTCCCCTCCGCCGCAGCGTCCCTTCCGGTGTGAGGGATCGAACGACCGGCCGCTCTTCTTCATATACGGACAGCATCGGGAAAGTACCGAAAGCGCTGACGATCCGATCGATCTCCTCGCGCGAAAGCGGCGATTCCCTGCAGGCCCTCAAGGGGGTGTTGATCTGGACCTCATCCGGAACGATCCTCTCGACCATCCCGGCAATCTCCTTCGCGCAATCCCGGTTTTCACCGATGAACATGATCTGCAGGGCCAGTTTTCCCTTCCGATAGGCAAAGCGGAAGCGCTTTAGACCTTCCACGATATCGGCGAAGCGGATCCCCGGTTCCGGCCGGTTGATCCTCCGAAACATGGCCTCGGAACAGGCATCCAGTTTGGCCACTACAATATCCGCGCAATACAGCTCCTCCCGGACATCCTCTCGGTTCATCAGCGATGCGTTGGTCAATACGGCCACCGGTTCTCTTCGCACCTCCTTGACCGCCCGGATTGTTTCGCCCAGATTTCGCGCCAGGGTCGGCTCTCCCCTTCCGGAGAAGGTGAGGACATCGATGACCAGGTCCTCAGGCATTTCATTCATCTCCGCCAGGACTGCCTCGGTGGAAACATACACCCTTCTCTCCTCCGGTGACTCCCGGGTTTCTCCGAGTTGGCAGTAAAGGCAATCAAAGTTGCAGATTTTTTTCTCCTGAGACAGCAGATCGATCCCCAGCGAAGCCCCAAGACGCCAGGAGGAAACAGGACCGAAAAGATATTGGAAACCTCCCTTCGCCTCGCCTCCCGAAACGGGAGCGCTCCTTCGGTCCTTGGCCCTTCCACGGCGGATGTTCCCCATGTCATGCGCCTTTTTCAAGAATTCGCCGCAGGCATAGACGAGCGACGCCATCGGTTCCGTTAAATCTCCTCCCGGCTGTTCCCCTATCCGCCTTCATAGGCCGATCCCGCGGATCACGTAGCTCAAAAGGGCCTTGTGAAGGGTGGTCGCCGCCAGGAGCGCGCAGTGCTCGTGATCTTTGGGAAGCCCCCCGAGGTATTCGAGAACCGCCTCCCCGGAGATCCGCATGCCCTCGCGGACCGTTCTGCCTTCCGCCAGGGAAGCCGCGGCGTCGCAGCAGGCGATCGTGAAGAAACAGCCGGTCGTCCGGAAACGGATTTCCCGGATCCGGCCGCTGAAGATCTTGATGGAGAACTCATCCACGTCCCCGCAGGTCCCCTGGACCAAGGCGTGACCGTCCGGCTTGTCCATCTTGCCGAAATGGGTCGGCTCCATCGCGTGATGAATCACATTGGCGGAAAAGATCTCCTGCGCGGCCTCTTCCGTGCCGGTTTCCAATCTTTCGCTTCGCTCATTTTCAACCACGATTCGCTCCGATTTTGGCTCTCAAAAACTCAAAGTTTGTCCCGCCTTACCCGACGCAGGCGAGATCCCGCCTCAGGCAGCGCGAACGGACTCCTGTTCGAACCGTTTTCTTCCGGCCTCTCCCGGCGAAGATCAGCCGAGGGCATAGACCACATTTCGCCATACAGCCTGGATGTCGACGGAAATCGCTCCGCCGGTGTACTCCACCACGGTGGTTTTCATGATCTGCGCCCTTGTCACCGCCGGATCATAACGGATCCTTCCGGCCATTTTGACGCCCCGCTGCGCGGTTTCCCGCTCGATTCGGTCGGCCATTTCGGGGTTGATATCCCATTTGTTGATACAGAGCAACAGGGGAATTCGGAAATGGCCGGTCAGGTCCACGACGCGCTGGACATCGTGCAGACCGGAACAGGTCGGTTCCGTCACTGCAACCACGAGATCGGCCCCGGTGATGGAGGCGATGACGGGGCATCCGATGCCGGGTGAACCGTCGGCAATCAGCAGATTGAACCCATTTTCCCCCGCGATGCTTCGCGCCTCGCGGCGCAGCAGGCTGACCAGCTTTCCGCTGTTGGCCTGGGCGATGCCGAGTCTCGCATGGACCATGGGCCCGTAGGACGTCGTGGATACGAACCACTGTCCGCTGACGACCGGTTCAAAACGGATCGCCTCGGCCGGACACAGGCGCGCGCAAAGGCCGCAACCCTCACAAGCGATCGGATCCACAGTAAACCGGGTTTGCCCATCGGGACCGGCAAAGGACGACACCGCAGCGAAGCGACACACCTCCTGACATTTGCCGCAGCCGGTGCATAAATCCTCCAAAACGGCGGCCTTTTTCCCCCCGGAGAAATCCTCCCGGCGATCGATCCGTGGATTGAGCACCAGGTGCAGATCCGCCGCATCCACGTCGCAGTCCACCAGGATCTTCCGCTCGGCCAGCGCAGCAAAAGCCGCGACCAGGCTGGTCTTTCCCGTACCGCCTTTCCCGCTGATGACCACCAACTCC
>DIKL01000123.1:20546-81875 GCA_002424545.1 Syntrophaceae bacterium UBA5619 | reverse complement strand
GCCTAAAAACGTCCATTCCTGCCTTTCCCAATCATCGGTAGGCCAATTTATAACGATGTTGGCGCCCGCGTCTGATCAGAATCGGTATGAATGGGGCAACAAGGCTCTTTACTCACCGGCTGATCGATAGAAAAAAGACAAAAAGAATCGATTGAAACACCATAGACTGTGGCACGCGGCTTAGTTCTTCAAGCGTCAATCTGCAACTCCGCTGAAGATTGACGCTTATTCGCAGTCATCAATCGGATGAACCGGAATTCTGATCCCTCCACGCTCTGGACATTTTCCTCCCCTAAAATCGCGCGCTGCCCTTATTTCTCCGGAGCGGCGTTTTCCGCCGGTTTTCCGATCCGGGTGATCCGGACCTTCTGAATGGCCGTTTTCGTAACCTCCTCGCAGCTGAGAACGAAGTCCTGCCATTCCAGTTTTTCTCCCTTTTCGGGAATCCGTCCGAGACGCTCCAGGATCAGCCCCGCCAGCGTGTCGTAAGGCAGAAAATCGCCCAGATCAACCTCCAACAGTTCCTCGATATCGTTGATCGGGAGGAGCGCATCCACCAGCAGACTGCCGTCGGGGAGCTTCTGAAACCGGCGCGTCTCGCCCACGTCATGCTCGTCCTCGATCTCCCCGACCAGCTCTTCAAGAAGATCTTCCGTCGTGGCAAGTCCGCTCAGGATGCCGTATTCGTCGACGACGAGCGCCAGTTGAATCCGCTTGCGCTGCATCTCCTTGAGCAGGCTGCTGACCTTTTTCCCCTCGGGAACGAAAAGCGGGTTCCGGACGATCCCGGCCAAATCGAATTCACCCTCGGTGAAGATCCGGCCCAACAGGATATCCTTGGTATGGACGAAGCCGATGACATGGTCCATGTCGCCCCGGTAGACGGGGTAGCGCGTGTAGAGGTTTTCGCGGATCGTCCGGAGAATATCCTCACGCGGGAGCTCCAGGTTCAGGGCAATGATCCGGGTCCGGGGCACCATGACCTCGCGGACGGCGGTATGGGTAAACTCGAACACGTTTTCGATGTACTTGTGCTCTGTCTCGGTCAGGGCGCCGGTCTCGCCTCCCTCCGAGAGGACTTGCTGAACTTCTTCGCGGGTTACAAAGGCATGTCCCTCCTTCGGTTTGATCCCGAGCAGCGCGAGGACGGCCCGGTTGGAGAGGGTGAGAAAGCGGACGGCGACCACGGCGATAACCGAAAGGATACGGATCGGCCGGGCGACGACCAGGGCGAGGCGGTCGGCGTACTGAAGGCCGATGGTTTTGGGGGCCAGTTCGCCGAGGACGAGGAACAGATAGGAAATTCCGATCACGACGAGTGCGATCGCCAGGGGATCCGCGGCATTGCGGATGAAATCGAAAGGCACGGTCTGGAGCAGGGGTTTCAGATATTGAATGGCCGCGGCGCCGCCCACGGCGGAGGCGAACGAACCGACGACGGTGACCCCGATCTGGACGGTGGCCAGAAAGTGGTGCGGTTCCTTCTGAATCTGCTCGACCAGGCGGGCCTGCGGATTTCCGGACGCGGCGAGGCTCGCGATATGGCTCTTGCGGGCGGAGAGGACGGCCAATTCCGAAGCGGAAAAAAACCCATTGATCAGGATCAGGATAAAAATCAGGAACAATTCATTCAAAACCAGTTCCAAGATGTAAAACCTCCTAAAAAATTTCTGCCCGCCAGGACAGGATGGTTTCCCACCGCTGATTCCCGAAGGAGGTGGTCATTCCTCTCCTTTGTTCCCCTGATGCCTTCTCACGAGGTGGAGAATCCCTTCATGGTAATACCAGGCCAGAAAGGTGATCAGAGCGCTGATCCCGAGGATGACCATCATAGCGATGTTCTGTTCATTGCGTGCGCAACTGCCGCTGATGGAAAGCATGATCGTGCCGAGAAGGCGCCCCGCGGTGCAGAGAATGAGAAAAGTCGTCGATTTCATGTGGCTGAGACCGATGATGTAGGAGAGGGCATCCTTCGGGAAGCCGGGGATCAGAAAGAGGATGAAGGTGATCGGGATGCCCCGGTGCTCCATGAAGTGATCGTACTTTTGGATGATCTGGGGGTTGATGATTTTTTCCACGAACGGCAGGCCGAGCCAGCGGGCCAACAGAAAGGCGAGCCACGAGCCGATGGAGAGGCCGATCGTCGAGTAGATCGTTCCCAGCACGGGGCCGTAGAGATACCCTCCGATGAAGCCGTTGATCTCGCCCGGAATCGGCGCAATCATAACCTGGACAATCTGGAGGCCGATGAAGATCACAACGGAGATAGGCCCGAAGGAGTTGATAAAATGGACGATCTTTTTTCGACTGACAAAGAATCGGTAGAGGTCGTAATGAAAGAAAAGGAAAGCGCCGATGAGGATCAGTGCAAGCAGCAGCACGATTTTCAGGACGGCATTTCTGTTCATGGTTCCGTGACCGGTTTGACCGTGGATCTTTTCCCCCCGTGGACGATGGCGCAACCCGGGCCCCTTTGACGCATCCAGCCGGTTTGACGGCAGGATTTCTCGATAGTAAACTAACAAAAGGATCAACGATTGTAAAGCGGGATATTGGGAAGTTGCCCGCCCACAGGGCGGGGCTTCCCGGCATGAAAACGGTTGGTTTTTCATTGCGCCCCTTGTCCTTGCCTGCAAGACGGGGCTTGCGGAATGCGTTCCCGGTCAAACAAAACAGTTGACACGGCATTTTCGTATGTAGTAGACCCGCCCACCTGCGAGTTGTTTCGGGAGTCCGATTGAAATATCGAGAGGATCTCTTTCGGGAGAGTCGGTCCAGTTTGGGGAGAGGGATGGCCGGTCTTTGGATAGGCCTGGTGGCCGGGGTGATGGGCGGTCTCGTCGGCGTGGGCGGCGGGGTGATCATGATTCCGCTGATGACGGAGATTCTCCAGTTCCGGCAGCAGGAGGCACACGGTACAAGCCTCGTGGCTGTCGTTTTTACCGCCGTGGCGGGATCGTTCATCTACTATCTCCAGGGTTCGGCGGACATTTCGGCCTCCGCGCTGCTGGCCGCGATGGCCCTCTGCACGGTCCGCTACGGTACGAAGTGCTGCTGTTTCCTGCCGGAATGGAAGCTGAAACGGTATTTCGGCTGCTTTCTGCTGTTTATTTCCCTCCTCCTCGTTTTGAAGCCCTTTCTCCCTCAGGTCGTGGACGCTGCATCCCCGCTCTGGATCCGCTGGTCCGTTCTGATCGTCTTGGGCGTCCTGACCGGTTTCATCTCCGGGATGATGGGGGTGGGCGGGGGGATCTTCATGGTGCCGATGATGGTGCTCTTTGCAGGCATTTCGCAGCATACGGCGCAGGGGGTTTCATTGCTGGCCATGATTCCGGCCTCGACCGTCGGGGCGTGGACCCACTGGAAGGCGGGCAACACGCGGACGACCCTGCTGCCGGGACTGATCGTCGGGGTGCTCGCCGGGGTTTACGCGGGCGGCAGTACCGCCCACCTCATGCCGGAGACCGGTTTGCGTCTCGTTTTTATCGCGCTGCTGCTCTACACGGCGACCCGTTATCTGCGAACAAAACCGAAACCGGATGAGGTTTGTATGATAAAAAACGGACGGGAGTGATCTCCCGCCCGTTCAAATGATTCAATGTAATTCAATCGTTCCCTTTGATTGCCAGGATTTATCCCAAACGCCTCCGCAGTTCGTCCAACTGCTTCCGGAGCCTTGCGGGAAGCCGGTCGCCGAACTGACCGAAATGCCGCTCGATGTCGGCCGCCTCGGCCTTCCAAGCGGAAGGATCGACGCGGAAGAGTTCCTTCAGGTCGGCAGCGGGAATGGCGAGACCCGTCAGGTCGAGATCGCCCTCATGGGGCATGAAGCCGATCGGGGTTTCGACGGCTCCGACCTTCCCCTCGATCCGTTCGCACATCCATTTGAGGACGCGGCTGTTTTCTCCAAATCCGGGCCAGAGCCATTTTCCTTCCGGGCTCTTGCGGAACCAGTTCACATAGAAGATCCGCGGGGCGTGCCTGCCGAGTCGGTCGCCCATGGTCAGCCAGTGGCCGAAATAGTCGGCCATGTTGTAGCCGCAGAACGGCTGCATGGCAAACGGGTCGCGCCGGAGGTTGCCGACGGCGCCGATGTTTGCCGCGGTTGTCTCCGAAGAGGCCGTCGCGCCCATGAAGACGCCGTGGTCCCAGGAAAAGGCCTCATGGACCAGGGGCATGACACTCGCGCGGCGGCCGCCGAAAACGAAGATGTCGATCGGAACGCCTTCGGGTTTTTCCCAGTCGGGACAGATCACCGGGCATTGAGCGGCCGGCGCGGTAAAGCGGGCGTTGGCATGGGCGGCCGGTTCGCTGCCGCCTGGCGCCCAGTCCCGTCCCTTCCAGTCAATGGCATGGCTCGGCGGCGCCCCGTCGATTCCTTCCCACCAGATGTCTCCATCGTCGGTCAGCGCGCAGTTGGTGAAGATCGTGTTCTCTTTCAGCGTGTCCATCGCGGACGGGTTGGAGTCATAGGAGGTTCCGGGGGCGACGCCGAAGAAGCCGTATTCGGGGTTGATCGCATGGGGTCTTCCGTCCGGACCGATCTTGATCCAGGCGATGTCGTCGCCGATGCACTCGCATTTCCAGCCGGGGATGGTCGGCGTGAGCATGGCCAGATTGGTCTTGCCGCAGGCGGACGGGAATGCGGCCGCGAGATGGAACCATTTTCCTTCCGGGTTGGTCAGGCGCAGGATGAGCATGTGTTCGGCCATCCACCCCTCCCGTTTCGCCATCGCCGACGCGATGCGAAGCGCGAGACATTTCTTCCCCAGCAGGGCGTTTCCGCCGTACCCGCTCCCGTAGGACCAGATCAGATTCTCTTCCGGGAAATGGCTGATGTATTTCTTCTCCATCGGGGCGCAGGGCCAGGGTTCATCCTTTTGCCCCGGGGAGAGCGGCGCGCCGATCGAATGCAGGCAGGGGATAAACTCGCCGTCGGAGCCGAGTTTCTCGATCACCTTGGTTCCGACCCGCGTCATGATGTGCATGTTGCAGACGACGTAGGGGCTGTCCGTGATCTCGATGCCGATCTTGGCGATCGGTGAATCGACGGGTCCCATGGAAAAAGGGATTACATACAGCGTGCGCCCCTTCATGCAGCCGTCGTAGAGACCTTTCATCGTTGCTTTCAGCTCTTCCGGAGCGATCCAGTTGTTGGTGGGGCCCGCGTCCTCCCGCTTTGACGTGCTGATATAGGTGCGCGCCTCGACCCGCGCCACGTCGCTCGGTTGGGAGCGAAAAAGAAAGCTGTTGGGACGCTTCACCAGCTTTGTGGTCGCGCCGGAGGCCACCATCTGCTCCATCAGACGGTCATATTCCTCCCGGCTGCCGTCGCACCAGTAGACGGCGTCCGGCCGACACCATTCGGTGATCTCCTTGACCCATTGGTTCAATGCTCCATGCTTTACGATCATTCGATTCTCCTTGTTTCAGGTCGAAAAACGTCTGCCGGGCGTCCGCATCCCTTCGGCCCGGCAGCGATTCGAAATGGTTTATCAATAGCCGTTTCCCGGTTCGAGAGACCCGCCGGACTACCGGCGCACCTCGACTCCGGCGAGTTTTTCATAAAATCGGACCAGCGCGCTGTGATCGCTGTCTCCCATTCCGTCGTCGCGAAGCGACAGCATCATTTTCATCGCCGCCTCGGTGAGCGGCGTCGGCGCGGAGATGCCCTTGGCGGTGTCCAGGACGTTGTTGAGGTCCTTGATGTGGAGGTTGATGCGAAACCCGGGCTTGAAATGCCGGTCCAACATCATCGGCGCCTTCGCGTTCATTACCGTGCTTCCGGCCAGACCGCCCCGAATCGCCTGAAAGACGAGATCGGGATTGACGCCCGCCTTGGTGGCCAGGACCAGCGCCTCCGAAACCGCGGCGATGTTGGCGGCGACGACGATCTGGTTGGCGAGCTTCGTGACGTTTCCGGCCCCGATCTCCCCGCAGAGAACGACCGAGGCGCCCATGGTCTTCATGACGGGCAAATATTCATCGAAGTCGGCCTGATTGCCGCCGACCATGATCGAAAGGGTGGCGTCGATCGCCTTGGGCTCTCCGCCGCTGACCGGGGCGTCCAGCATTCGGATCTTCTTGGCGGCCAGGGCGGCGGCAACTTCGCGGCTGACGAGCGGGGCGATGGAACTCATGTCGATCAGGATCGAGCCGGGCCGCATGGTTTCGATGATGCCGTCCTTCCCCAGCACGACTTCCTTCACCTGCGGAGAGTTGGGAAGCATCGTGATGATCGCATCCGCCTTCGCGGCAACGTCTTTCGGTGAGGCGCCTTTTTCCGCCCCCGCCTTCACGACCTCGGCGACCGCTTCGGCGACGATGTCGTATACCACCAGCGAATAGCCCGCCTTCAACAGGTTCTTGCTCATGGGCTTTCCCATGATTCCCAGACCGATAAAACCGATTTTTTTCATGTGGAGTTCTCCTTTTCTTGTCTAAAGCTTGTATCCGTACGACGAAAACCACTGAAGGGAGGTTGACGTGTCGGGGGCCGGAATGTATTCCAGCGACACGAAACCCGAATAGCCCATGCGGTCGATTTCCGGGAGGAGGAATTTGAAGTCCGTCTCCCCCGTGCCGGGCTGGTGACGTCCCGGACAGTCGGCGATCTGGATGTGACCGATTCTGTTGAAATGGTTCCTCAGGATCGCCGCCACATCCTCGTTTTCGCGCCGCGCATGGTAAACGTCAAACTGGAGGTATGCGTTTGGATGACCGACCTCTTCAAGCAATGCAAGAACCTCCGCGCAGGAATTCAGAGCGAATCCGGGCATGTCGAGACGATTGACCGGCTCGACCATCAACCGGACATTCGATCCGTCCAGCGCGTCGGCGGCGTAGCGGATGTTTTCGACCAGATTGTTTCGGCATTCCCGGTCGGATAGTCCGCCCGGTTTCAGGCCGACGAGGCAATTCATTCTGGAGAAGCCGAGGGCGCGCGCCGCCTCGAGCCCCCTGGCGACGCCTTTGCGGAACTCTTGTTTTCGTTTCGGGTCGGCCGCCGTTCCGCGGTCCCCTCCCGCCCAGTTGCCGGCGGGGAGGTTGCAGAGCACGAGCTGAAGACCCGTTTTCCGAAGCTGCTCCCGGATATCGTTCTGGGGGAAATCATAGGGGAACATGAATTCCACGGCGTCGAAACCGGCCTGTTTCGCCGCGGCAAACCGTTCCATAAACGGGATTTCCGTAAAAAGAAATGTCAGATTTGCTGCAAAATGGGGCATTTTCCCCTCCTGATGTTCTGGAAAATAACACTCATGACGGCGGTCAACGTCAACTTTTCAACAATTTCAACGCCTCGCGGCCCCGGTCGATGATCATGTTCGTTTCATAGGACCAGGTGATCATCTGCATTCCCTGACCGATCCAGTAGCGGAGGTCGTCGATGCCGGGAATGTGGTTTCCGGAGGCCTTGCCGTTCTTCTTGCAGGCGTCGACCACCTTCTGGACGGCGGCCCGCATTTCCGGGTGGTTTCCCTGTCCCGGATAACCCAGATCCAGAGAGAGATCCTGCGTCCCCATCATGGCCACGTCGATTCCCGGGACGGCCGTGATCGCCTCCACGTTTCCGATGGCCACGCCGCTCTCCATCTGGGCGATCAGCAGGGTTTCGTCGTTCACGGCGCGGAAGTAGTCGGCCGCCTGCTTGAACTCCTGCCGCTCCTTCAGCCGGAAGATCGGCACCGCCGCGCCCCGCTTTCCCTCGGGGGGATATTTGCCGTAACTGACAAGCGCCTTCGCCTCTTCGACCGTGTCGAGATGGGGAACCCAGATTCCTTCCGCCCCCATGTCCAGCGTCTTGGCGACGTAGGCATAGTCCAGGCGGGGGATGCGAACCACCGCCGTGATTTCGGTTTTTCTGGCGAACTCCAGGATCGGGGCGATGTCCGACATGTCATAGGAGGCATGCTCCATGTCGATGACGAAATAATCGAAACCCGCGATTTCGAGAATCTCCGGGATGTTGACGTTGCGGGCCTCCTTGATCATGGTTCCGAAGACCCGTTCCCCGTTCTTCAGCTTATTCTTGATTCTGTTGACTCTCATGTTGTTTCTCCTGATTTCCGATCCATTCAAAAAAAGAGACCGGCGGTCCCCGGGATTGCCGTTAGTGAGCCTCTTCCATCGCGCCGGCGATGTACATCATCGCCAGCAGCATGAACACCAGGGTCTGGATGCAGGAGGTGAAGATCATCAGCGCGAAAACCGGCAGCGGAACCAGCAGCGGAACCAGCAGCAGAACGACCGCCAAAACGATGTCTTCCCCCATGATGTTGCCGAAGAGCCGAACGGAGAGAGAGAGGGGACGGGAAAGGTGGCTGATGATTTCGATCGGCAACATCAGCGGCGTAAGCCACCAGACCGGCCCCATGAACTGCTTCACATATTTGAATCCATGAACCTTGATGCCGACCACATGGGTCATCACGAAGACCACGACGGCCATCGAAACGGTCGTGTTGAGGTTGGCCGTCGGCGACTCGAAGCCCGGGACGAGGCCAAGGAGGTTTGAGGTCAGGATGTAGAGGCCCAGCGTCGCGATCAGCGGGAAGAACCTTCTTCCCTCCGGCCCCATCGTATCGGTCAGAAGACCGTCAAAACCCCCGATGACCACCTCCATGAAGTTCTGGAATCTGCCGGGGAAGATGTTCAGGCGGCGGGTGCCCAGGAAGGAGAAGAGGGCCAGAAACGCCATAACGAACCAGGTGTAGGAAACGACGACGAGATGATGCTCCTTGAGCCAGTGGTTTTCGAAAAACAGGACCGGTTCCATCAATTTGCCTCCTCAACGGGTTTTTTCTTCGCGAATACCGCAATGGTTGTCAACACAATGTTCAAAACGACGATCGACAAACCGGCGATGAGCCCGATCACGTCAACCAGATCGCGGGAAATGATCCAGTAAAGCGCGATGGCCGTGACGGTTAGCCGCAGGTAATAGCGGAGCATCAGGGCCGACCGCGCGCGGCTCAGATGCTTGCTGAATACGCTCAGCAGATTGCGGTAGAGCCAGTAAAAGTTGATGATGCTGATCAATCCTCCGCAGAGGATGCCGAGCGTGAAGCGGTCGGAACGGAGGAAAAGACTCCCCGCAACCAGGACGGCGAGAAGGATCCAGTTCGTGATCTCAAGTCTTTTTTGGAGAGGGTCTTTTTCGGTGCGGTTCACTTTTCACACTGGTGATGAGCGGTTGCTCATCCTTGAAATTTTTCCGGATCAGGACATACATGTTCCTGAATCCGGCAACGATGCCGATCAGCAGAAAAAGAAGGGTGAAATAAGGCCCCGTGCCCAGTTTCCCGTCCAGCCATGATCCCAGAAAGAGGCATCCGAAGATGGCGAGGACCATGGCGATGCCGATGCTGCTCGCATAGGCCATCTGAATTGCTGATTTTTTTGTCTCCTGATCCACCGCGCAATACCTAACACAATCCGAAAGATGAAGTCAAACAAAAAGGGGACGGCGGCGGTACCAGTCGATCGTTTTTTTCAGCCCCTCGCGGAAATCGGTCCGGGCGCGGAAACCGAATTCCCGGAATGCCCGGTTCGTATCCAGCATGCGCCGCGGCTGGCCGTCCGGTTTGGACGCATCCCAGACGACGCGACCTTTGAAGTCCGTCAGCTCCACGATCAGGCCGACCAGCTCCCGGATGGAAATTTCAAAGCCGGCGCCGATGTTGACGGGTTCGGGCTTGTCGTAACGTTCGGTCGCCAAGCAGATCGCTTCCGCGGCGTCCTCCACGTAAAAGAATTCCCGCGTCGCGCCGCCGGTGCCCCAGACGACGATCTCCGGGTCGCCGCGGTCGACGGCGTCCACGCACTTCTTGATCAGCGCGGGGATGACGTGGGAGGAGCGGGGATCGAAGTTATCGCCGGGGCCGTACAGATTGACCGGCAGCAAAAAGATCGCGTTGAAGCCGTACTGCTGCCGGTAGGCTTGCGCCTGGACCAGCATCATCTTCTTGGCCAGGCCGTAGGGGGCGTTGGTCTCCTCGGGGTAGCCGTTCCAGATGTCGTCCTCCCGGAACGGAACCGGGGTGAACTTGGGATAGGCGCAGATCGTCCCCAGTGCGACGAACTTGTCGATCTTGCGGAGGTGCCCCTCGTGGAGGAGCGGAACCCCCATCATGATGTTGTCGTAAAACAGCGACCCGGGATTCTGCTGGTTGAACCCGATCCCGCCGACCTTGGCGGCAAGATGGACGACGATATCGGGCCGCTGCTCGTCGTAGAGGCGGCGGACGTCCTCGATGCGGGTCAGGTTGTATTCGGGGAGGTCGGCCACCGAAAGATGGCGGCAGCCCCTCGCCTCAAAGGCCCGGATGAGGTGTTTTCCCAGAAAACCCTTGCCGCCCGTGATCGTGATGCGTTTGTGTTCCATGTCGAACCTCTTGATGGCAGTCAGGTCTTGAAACGGGTCATCTTGTCCATGGGGCGCACGAAACGCTAAATTTCAAGACCTGACCCCCGTGTGTTCCATGCTACATCCGGTGGTTGCCGCAGGTGTAGCCGGCGTCGACCAGCGTCTTCTCCTTTTCCGCGGCCTCCAGGTCCGATGCAATCATCATGTCGATAAGCTGATCGAAACTGACTTTCGGCCGCCAGTTCAGGGCCTTGCGCGCCCGCGTTGCATCGCCCAACAAGACGTCCACCTCGGTGGGGCGGAAGTAGCGGGCGTCGACGGCCACATGCTTTTGATAGTCCAGGCCGAGCTTCTCGAAAACCTTCTCGGCGAATTCGCGAACCGAGTGGGTCTCTCCGGTGGCGATCACGTAGTCGTCCGGCCGCTCCTGCTGCAGCATCAACCACATCGCCTCAACGTAGTCGCCGGCGAACCCCCAGTCGCGCTTCGCCTCGAGATTTCCGAGAAATAGCTTCTGCTGGAGACCCAGTTTGATCCGGGTCGCGGCGCGGGTGATCTTCCGGGTGACGAAGGTCTCGCCGCGGCGGGGCGATTCATGGTTGAAGAGGATCCCGTTGGCGGCGAAGAGATTGTACGCGCTGCGGTAGTTGCGGACGATGTAGTAGGCGTACACCTTGGCCGCGGCGTAGGGACTTTGCGGCTGGAAGAGGGTCGCCTCGCTCTGGGGGGGCGGCGCGGCGCCGAACATTTCGCTGGAGGAGGCCTGATAGAAACGGGTTGGGATCCCCGTTTTGCGGATCGCCTCCAGAAGTCTCAACGTTCCGAGGCCGGTGATGTCGCCGGTATATTCGGGCATGTCGAAACTCACGCGGACGTGGCTCTGGGCGCCCAGGTGATAGATCTCGTCCGGCCGGATTTCCTGCAGAAGGTCGGTCAATTGTCCCGAAACGGAGAGGTCGCCGTAGTGGAGATAGACCCGCGCCTCGGGGTCGTGGAAATCCCGGTACAGGTGATCGATCCGGTCGGTGTTGAAGGTGCTGGCCCGGCGGATGAGGCCGTGGATCTCATAGCCTTTGCAAAGCAGAAACTCCGCCAGATAGGAGCCGTCCTGGCCGGTGATCCCGGTGATGAACGCTTTCTTCATTTGAAAACCTCCGATGGTTTGCGGGGATGGATTTCAAATCCGGCCCGGGGATACTGCACTGCACGGTCAACATCGGTAATATTCGCGGTACCAGGCGACAAAACGCCGGATGCCCTCCGTGATCGGCGTCGCGGGCCGGAAGCCGACGGCGGCCGTCAGATCATCCACGTCGGCGCAGGTGGCCGGCACGTCCCCCGCCTGCATGGGCAGCAAATTCCGAACGGCCTTCCGGCCGAGCTGTTCCTCCAGAACCTCGATATATTCCATCAGATCGACGGGCCGATTGTTCCCGATGTTGTAGAGACGGTAGGGGGCGAAGCTGGAGGACGGATCGGGGGAATCTCCCCGCCAGGACGCATTGGGCTCGGGAATCCTCGCCAGAACGCGGAAGACCCCCTCAACGATGTCGTCGATATAGGTGAAATCCCGCTTCATCCGCCCCTCGTTGAAGACGTCGATCGGCCGGTTCTCCAGGATGGCCCGGGTGAAGAGAAAGAGGGCCATGTCCGGCCTTCCCCAGGGTCCATAGACGGTAAAGAATCGCAGACCCGTGCACGGAATCCGATAAAGCGAGGCATAGGCGTGGGCCATCAGTTCGTTGGCCTTCTTCGTTGCCGCATAGAGACTGAGGGGATGGTCCACGTTGTCGTGGACGGAGAAGGGCATCCGGGTGTTGGCCCCGTAGACGGAACTGGAGGAGGCGAACACCAGATGTTTCACCCGCTGATGACGGCACCCCTCGAGGATGTTCAGGAAACCGAGCAGGTTGCTGTCCATATAGGCGTTCGGATTTTCGATCGAGTACCGGACACCCGCCTGGGCCGCCAGATTGACGACGATTTCGAAGCCGTTTTCCGCGAACAGCGCTTTCAGCGCCTCCCGGTCCGCAAGGTCCGCGCGAAAGAAACGGAAGTTCTCGCTTTCCTCCAGGAGTTTCAGCCGCGCCTGCTTCAGCGAGACGTCATAGTAGGCATTCAGGTTGTCCAGTCCGACGACGGCATCTCCATCGGTCAAAAGCCGCCGGGACAGGTGAAAGCCGATAAAACCCGCTGCGCCGGTCACCAGAATCTTTCGCACGGTCTTCTCCCCTCGATGATGCGATCCCGTTTCGATGATGTTCCCCTTGGAATCGCATGGCTGACCTACAACAATTCCTGTCTCCTGTCAATGGGACCGCTACAGCGTCTTCAGGACCTTTCCGCAGGTGTCGACGGTTCTGGCGATGTCCGCGTCCGTATGGGCGAAGGAGACGAAGCCGGCCTCGAACTGGGCGGGTGCGAGGTTGATCCCCGCCGCCAGCATTCCCCGGAAAAAGCGGGCAAACAGGGCCGTGTCGCTTTGGGAAGCGGTGGCGAAATCCACCACTTCCTCCGCCGTGAAAAACAGCGTGAACATCGATCCGACGCGGTTGATCCGGACAGGGATCCCCTTTGTCCGGAAGAGGTCCAGGAAGCCTTCGCCGAGATCCGCGGCCCTCCGGTCAATTTCCCCGTAGGACGCGCCCCGGAGGATGTCCAGCGTCGCGATCCCGGCGGACATCGCCAGCGGGTTTCCCGAGAGGGTGCCCGCCTGATATACGGGTCCGGTGGGGGCGAGGTGCTCCATGATTTTTCTGTTTCCACCGAGCGCGCCGACCGGAAGGCCGCCGCCGATAATCTTGCCCAGGCAGGTGAGGTCGGGGAGAATGCCGGCCAGGGTTTGCCGTCCGCCGTAAGCGAGACGGAATCCGGTGATCACCTCGTCGAAGATGAGAAGGGCGCCGTTCGCTTGCGTCACCTCCCGCAAGGCTTCGAGGAATCCCGGACGGGGCGGAACGACCCCCATGTTGCCGGCGACCGGTTCGACGATGATGCAGGCGATCTCCTCCCCGAAACGGGCGAAGAGGTCGCGAACCGCAGCGGCATTGTTGAACGGCAGCGGAATCGTGAGTTCGGCGAGGGAGCGGGGGATTCCGGGGCTTCCGGGGATTCCCAGCGTGGCGATGCCCGAGCCCGCCTTCACCAGCAGCGAGTCGGCATGGCCGTGGTAGCAGCCGATGAATTTGACGATCTTTTCCCGGCCCGTCCAGCCGCGGGCCAGGCGGATGGCGGTCATGGTCGCTTCGGTGCCGGAGCTGACCATCCGGACCGTCTCGATGGACGGAAAGGCGGAAACGATCCGCTCGGCCATGCCGATCTCCGCTTCAGTCGGCGCCCCGTAGCTTGTCCCCCGGCCGGCCGCCTCGCGGATGGCGGCAACGACCTCCGGCCGGTTGTGACCGAGGATCATCGGCCCCCAGGAACCGAGATAATCGATGTACTCCTGTCCATCCGTATCGACGACCCGAGATCCCGCCGCCTCGCGGATGAAAACCGGGGTTCCGCCGACGGCCTGAAAGGCCCGCACGGGGCTGTTGACCCCCCCGGGAATGACCTGCTTCGCTCGTGGGAACAAATTCCGTGTGTCCATTTCAAAAGTACTCCATGCTGTTTTTTTTGAATTCCTCGAGGCTTCGCAAAACCTTGAAGTCGTCGATGCCCGCCGCCGCGGCCATTTCCCGAAGCCGAGCCTCGCTCTGCTCGTTCCGGAAATGGATCATCGTGAAGAGGTTGTACCGGCCGGCATACGGGGGTGTCCGTTCGTAACAGTGGGTGATCTCCGCGAAACGGGAGAGAGCCCTGCCTCCCTTTTCGGCGCGCCCGGGAGCGACCGCCCAGAGGACCATGACGTTGTGCGTATACCCGACCTTCTGGTGGCGGACGATGGCCGCAAATTTCCGGATCATCCCCCGCGCCTTGAGACCGCGGGCAATCGACAACACCTCTTCTTCGGTCATGCCGGCGGTTTGCGCGATGCGTCGGAAGGGGCGTCCGGTCAAGGGAATATCCGCCTGGATCAACCGGGCGACATCGATCTCCAACGGACTCATGGCGGAGGTTTTGTGAGTTTTTAAAATCCTGTGCTGCGGCATCAGCGCCTTATCTCCTTATGACGTTCCTCTACGCGTTCTATACCACAAACCTTTCGGGCCGCACCAAATATTTCTTGACAAGCATCCGCCTTGCCGATACAGAAAGACCATGAAAGAATAAGCTATTTCTCGTTTGATGGTTGTTCGAAAAGGGTGAGCTGGAAGCCTTTTCGGAACGGCGGCGGAAAATCGTGAAGAGGGGAGGTGAATATTCGAGTTTGTCCAGAGGTTGATCAAAAAGCAAGGAGGGAAAATGATGAGAAAAACCGTTGTTGAAGCTGTTCTGGTCATCGGTTCGGTTCTGTTTTCGGCATCGCTGGCGATGGCCGCGGAATCGGCGGCGCCCGGATCCTCCGTCGACTATACGAAGGCCATCGTGATTGCCTGCAGCCTACTTGCCGCGGGGGGGGCGATGGCCCTCGGCACCATCGGCACCGGCATTGGCATGGGAAACGGGTTGAGCGGCGCGACGAATGCCGTCGGCCGAAATCCGGAAGCGCACGGCAAGATCCTGATCACCATGATGGTCGGACTCGCGATGATCGAATCCCTGGCGATCTACGCGCTGGTCATTGCGCTGGTCGTACTGTACGCCAATCCGCTGCTCAAGGTGGTCGGTCTTTCGTAGCAAGCCTGTTTTTATAGAAAAAAGGGAGGGGAAGCGCTACCACGACTTTCACTCCCTTTTTTTATGGTTTCCCCATTCGGGGCTGCTGTGGCCCGGTGACGGATCGATTCGATAACCATGTCGGTTCGCCCATTCGGTTACGGCATCGACCAGGGGTTTATGACCGCAATTCATGAAGTCTTGCGCCATCCAAAGAATGCGCGCGCCATACTGATTCAAAGCCTGAATCAACAATCTCTCCGAGCCGGGAATGCCTTTTTGAATGAAAAAGAAATAAGCGCCGCCGATGATCTCCATCCTTTCCTCTTTCAGCGCCGCAAGCAAGATTTCATCGGCCGCGGGATTCGCGATCATTCCGAGTGCGCGAGCCGCCTCGATTCTTGCGGAGGATTCTTTCTCCTTCAGCGCGACGATCAGGGCTTCGACGGCCGGGGCGCCGATCCCTCCGAGGGCTGCCGCGGCGGTTCTTCGGACACCATCGTTTGAATCCCTCAGCGCAGCGATTAGCGGCTCGACGGCGCGGGGATCCTGGATTTTTCCAAGGGTATCCGCGGCTCCGATTCGTACGGCTGTGTCTTTCTCCTTCAGCGCGGCGATCAACGGCTCCGCTGAAGGGGCGCCGATGCCGACGAGGGAGGCTGCCGCTTCCGTCCGGACGGATACGTCCGGATCCCTCAGCGCGGCCACCAACGGTTCGACCGCATGGGGATTCCGGATCACTCCGAGGACGCCTGCCGCCTCTTTTCGCACGGCGGCGTCTTTGTCCTTCAGCGTCGCGAGCAAGGCTTCAACGGCCACGGGATTCCGGATCATTCCCAGGGCATCGGCCGCCGCGCTTCGCACGGCGGCGTCTTTATCCTTCAGCGTGGCGACCAACGGTTCCACGGCAGGGCCTCCGATCATTCCCAGGACGCCCGCTGCCCCATTTTGCAGGGCTGCGTCTTTACCCTTCAGCGCGGAAATCAACGGCTCGACGGCCGGGGCGCCGATGCCGACGAGGGCGCCTGCCGCCACGTTGCGGATAGCCGCATCCTTGTCCTTCAGAACGGCGATCAACGGCCCGGCTATCTTTCTGAGCGCATCCGCGGCTTCGCTTCTCGCGGATGAGTCCTGATCCGCCAGAACGGCCGTCAGGGGTTCAATGGCCACGGGGCCCATGACTCCGAGGGCATCCACGGCCTTCCTGCGGACGCTGTAGTTTTCATCCTTCAACGCACCCACCAGAGGTTCAACGGCGCGCGCATCGTTGGTCTTTCCGAGCGTATCCGCAACTTCGCTCCGGACCGACGGGTCTTCATCCTTCAGCGCGGCAACCAATTTATCGATGGTCGAGGGATCCGCAATCTCGCTTCGGACCAACGAATCTTTGTCCTTCATGCCGGCAGCCGGCGGTTCGACGGTGAAGGGTTTCGCGGCCTCGCTTCGGACCGACGAGTCTTTGTCCTTCGGCGCCGCCGCCGGCGGTTCAGGAAGGGGGGCTTTCTTGATCTTTCCCAGCGCATCGGCGGCATTCCTGCGGACAGCATGGTTTTTGTCCTGCAACGCGGCCAGCAGCGGCTCCACAGAACGGGCATCGCCAATCTTTCCAAGGGATTCCACGGCCCCACTGCGAACGAAAGGATTCTTGTCCCGCAGGGCGGCCAGCAAGGGTTCGACGGCGGCGGGACCGATCGCGGCAAGGGCATCGGAAACGGCGCCGCGGACGTTATGGTTCTCTTCCTTCAACGCAACGATCAACGGTTCGACGGCGCGGGCATCCCGAATCTTTCCCAGGGCGCCTGCGGCCCCGCTTCGGACGGACGGATCTTGATCATTCAGAACGGCGATCAACGGTTCGACGGCGGGCGGACCGATCATGCCCAGGGCCCTTGACGCCTCCGACCGGACGGGTAGATTTTCATCCTTCAGGCCGGCCACCAGCGGTTCAACGGCACGAGCATCCTTGATCATTCCCAGGGCGCCCGCTGCCCCGCTTCGGACGGACGGATCTCGATCCTTCAGCGCGGCGATCAGCGGTTCGACGGCGGGCGGACCGATCATTCCGAGGGCGCCCGCGGCGCCGCTTCGAACGCCGTATTTTTCATCCTTCAGGGCGACGATCAGCGGTTTGACGGCGCGGGCATCCCTGATCATTCCGAGGGCGCCTGCGGCCCCGCTTCGGACGGACGGATCTTGATCCTTCAGGGCGACGATCAACGGTGCGACGGCGGCGGCAGCCTTGATACGTCCGAGGGCATCGGCCGCATTCCTTCGGACGACCGGGTCTTTGTGATTCAACTCCCGTATGAATCTATCGGATCGATCAACATTTTTTCCCTGAAAAAAACAGGAACAAAGGGGGAACGATAGGAAGAAGGTCAACATCAAGATTTGAAAAACATGTCTTTTCGACCGGGCTGGATCCAAATTCACCATTCCTCCTTCCATCCCTTCAGGATGTTCGCACTCGGGGATGGTTTCTATCGTACCAGAAAGGACAAATGTATTCCACTCTGTTCCGATGCTATTTCCCGGTACAGTGGGCGTGGATGGAGGTGTAGACAGCCACTCCCACGACGATCATGGCCCCGGCCACCGTGCGTATTCCCGGAATTTCAGAGAGGATCGCCGCGGCAAAAATCATCCCGTAAATCGGCTCCAGGGAAGTGATCAGTCCGGCTTTGGAAGCGCTGATCGTGCGGAGGCTGCCGACGAAGAGGGTGTGCGAGGCGGCGGTGAAGATCACACCCAGAAGGATGAGGTAGACCCAGCGGTTTTCCAAAAGCAAATCGATGCCTGGTGTCAGAAACGGAAGCAGCGCGAAGCCCGCGATGGCGACTTGATAGAACATCATTGCGCTCGACGGGTAGCGGCTCAGATGTTTCCGGTAGAGGATGTTCCGCAGTGCGTAGAAGAAGGCGGAACCGATGCCAAAGGCCGCCCCGACGGCGACCCGCCCCCCTGAGATTCCCCCGGGCACGGCCAGATAGATGCCGACGATGACGATCAGCGCAACCGCCAGATCGCGACGGTCCATCCGCTCATGGAAGAAAAAGGGTTCCATCAGGACGGTCATGATCGTGAAACTGAAGAAGGCTGTAAGACCGACCGCGACGCCCGCCATCTGGATGGCGGTAAAAAAGGTGACCCAATGGACGGCGATGAGAAGACCGAGCAGCATAAGCCAGCCCAAATCGGATTTGCGATCGACCGTCAGACGCGTTCGGGTCAGGCGGCAGAACAGGAACAGGGCCAGCGCCGCGATCAGGCAACGAAACGCAATGATGTCTTTCGGCGGCAGATGGATCAATTTCGCGAAGAGGGACGTCGCGCTCATAATGATCACGGCGACGTGCAGTTCGATCATGTTTTTTTTCATGCAGCGCTCTTTCCGGGAAAGTTGTTTCCGCCCCATACCGCATCATCCGGCGGATCAGAATCGGGAATGAGGGGCATGGTTCATTTCTCATTGGCGATCTTCACAGCGATCCTGCACTCCGGATCTCCGGGCGGTTTTGAGGATGGTTATTCTTCCGGGACGACGCGGGTTCGAAGGGATTTTTTTTCGGACTGGAGATGCTTGGCTTCCAGGGTCTTTTCCCGAGACCGCCGGGAACGCCGCCGTTTCTGCCGCCGGATCTTTTCGATCCTGGCCTTCTCGGCGCTGACGAGTCCCGTCCGGAGCCGTTCGATCCGGTCCAAGAGGAGGCGACGGGCGAGAAAGCGGTTCAGCGTCTGGGAACGTTCCTGCTGGCATTTTACGGAGAGACCGGTCGGCAGGTGGACAAGAAAGACGCAGGAAGAGGTCTTGTTGACCTTCTGGCCTCCGGGACCGGAGGCGCGGACGAAAGTTTCGCGGAACTCCTCCTCCCGGATGCCGAGACGCTCCATCCGCTCCCGGAACGCATTCTCCTTGTCCTGTGAAATGGTCATCTTGTTCGGGCCATGGAAGAGGTTTGCGGCGCCGGAGTCCATCCTTCAACAGCCTGTCAGAGGGTATAGATCTCCTCCTCGATCAGATGAATCCAGTTCCGCCGCAGGACCTCCCGCGCCTCGTCGAGTTTATCCGTGCCGAGGATGACGATCGTCTCCTTGCCGATCCGGTTGATCGTCGTGTAGAGGTAGAGGATATTGATCTCCGCCTTGGTGAGCGGTTTCAGGATGGCATTCATTCCGCCTGAATGAAGCGGCACCTCGGCGGCGAGAACCGGGGTGACCTCGTAATCAAAACCGAAGCTCTCCAGAATGGCCGCCGCCCTCTCCGGATCATTGACCACCATCCGCACCGTGCTGTTTTCCGCCGCGCTGGCGGCAAGCAGGGCCTTGGCCGTGATGTCCTCCTTGTCGAGGATGTTCGTCAGCCGGGAAAGCGTTCCCGGGATGTTGCCCAGCAGGACGGAGATTTGTTTGACTGGCATGTTTGCTTGACTCCTCCCAGCGGATCATTGCCGCGAAAGATCCGTTTATTTCAGGAATTCGTACCCGGCCGTGAAGGCCTTGCGATTGATCTCGATGACCGATTTCTTCTTGCTTCCCATGACCGCCTCCATGCTGCTCAGATAGATGTCGGACGGCACCAGACCGGTCACCTTCAGGAAAGCGCCCATCATCACCGTGTTGGCCGTTCGCGGGTTTCCCAACTGCTCGGCGATTTCCGAGGAGGGGATTTTGAAAATCCGGACGTCATGCCGCGACGGTTTGACGGCGACGATCGAGGAATTGAGGAAAAGCGCTCCTTCCGGGGCCACGCGGTTCTGGAAGCTGTAGAGCGAAGGGGTGTTCAGCACGACGATATTGTCCGGCTTGGAGGCGATCGGAGAGGCGATCTCGTCGTCCGACACGGCGACCGTGCAGTTGGCCGTGCCGCCCCGGACCTCCGCACCGTAGGCGGGGAGGTATGTGACTTGATAACCGGCGCTCATCGCGCCGTGGGCCAGGGTGTATCCCATCATCAGCACCCCCTGACCGCCGAAACCGGAAAAAATCGTTTTGACCATCATGGTTTTTGTCCCCCCTCCTTCCGCGCCTTTGCCGCCTCCGCCGGAACGTCCTTGATGACGCCCAGGGGGAACTGCTTGGTCATCACCTCGTCGATCCAGCGGCAGGAATCGATCGGCGTCATCTTCCAGTTTGTCGGACAGGGGGAGAGAATCTCGATCATGGAAAAACCGAGGCCGTCGATCTGATACTGGAAGGCCTTGCGGATCGCCTTTTTCGCTTTGAGAATGCTGGCCGGGGAGTTGACCGTGCATCGTTCGATGTAGGCCGTTCCGGGAAGCTGCGCGAAGATCTCGGAGATTTGGATCGGGTAGCCGTCCAGAGCGTTCTGTCTTCCCGCGGGCGAGGTTGTCGTCTTCTGTCCCAGCATGGAGGTCGGGGCCATCTGGCCGCCGGTCATGCCGTACACGGCGTTGTTCATGAAAATGACGGTGATGTTTTCCCCCCGGTTCGCCGCATGGAAACTCTCGGCGATGCCGATCGCGGCCAGGTCGCCGTCCCCCTGGTAGGAAAAGACGATGCGGTCCGGCAACGCCCGCTTGATTCCGGTCGCGGTGGCCGGTCCCCGTCCGTGCTGCGCTTCGATCATGTCGACGTCAAAGTAGTTGTAGGCGAGAACGGCGCATCCCGCCGGCGGGACCCCGATCGTGATGCCGCGGATATCCAGCTCATCGATCACCTCGGCGATCAGCCGGTGGGCGAGGCTATGGCCGCATCCCGCGCAGTAGTGAAAGATGTTGCTCTTCATGCTTTTGGGTCTGCCGAAAACCTTTTTCATCATTCCATCCCTTGCTCTTTCAGTCCATCAAGATCGTTTTGTCCTAGCGCACGGGCTACGCCAGCGGGTCGATGATCCCTTCCTTCGGGTCGTAGTGCCGCATGACGACGTTGGCCAGCTCCACGGGGGTCGGCACCACGCCTCCGGGACGGCCGTGAAAGCCGATCCGGGCTTTCCCCTGGATGGCGAGACGAACATCCTCCACCATCTGGCCGGCGCTCATCTCGAACACCAGAAAGTCCTGGATCTTTTTCGCGAGGTCCCGGAGCTCGTTCGTCGGGAAGGGCCAGAGCGTGATGGGACGGAAGAGTCCGACCCGCAGCCCGGTCTCGCGCAGACGCTTGATTGCGCCCTCGGCGATCCGGGCGGCCGTTCCGTAGGCGACGATGATCATCTCCGCGTCTTCGGTCTTGTAGAGTTCGTGGCGCGTCTCCCGCTGGGCAATCACCTGGTATTTTCGTTGCAGCGTCCAGTTGTGCTCCTCCATCTCCAGCGGATCGAGGATGAGGCCCCGGATGATCTTGCTCTTGCCCGAGCCGGCGCCTTTCATGACGAAGTTTTCCGGATAATCCCGCGGTTTTGGTTCCTTGAAGACCACCGGCTCCATCATCTGTCCCATCATGCCGTCGGCCAGGATCATGACCGGCGTTCGGTACCGGTCGGCGAGGTCGAACGCGTCCATCGTCAGATCGGCCAGTTCCTGAGCCGAATCGGGTCCGAGAACGATGACGCGATAGTCCCCGTGGCCGCCGCCGCGCGTGGCCTGGAAGTAGTCCCCCTGGGAGGGACAGATGTTGCCGAGACCCGGACCGCCCCGCATCATGTTGACGATCACGGCGGGAAGTTCACAGGCGGCCAACGAGGAGATCCCTTCCTGTTTGAGCGAGATTCCCGGACTGGAAGAGGAGGTCATGGATCGGGCGCCGGCGGCGCTGGCCCCGACCACCATGTGAATGGCCGCGATCTCGCTTTCCGACTGGACGAAGACCCCGCCTTCCACCTGTCGCAGACGCTCCGACATGTACTCCGGGATTTCGTTCTGCGGGGTGATCGGATAACCGGCATAAAAACGGCATCCCGCCCGGACGGCGGCTTCCCCGATAATCTTGTTGCCCTGCATCAGTACTTTATTCACGGTAAACCTCGATGGCGATATCCGGACAGGCGGTCGCGCACAGGGCGCACCCCGTACATTCCTCTCCCTCCTTGAAACGGACCGGACGGTACCCCCGGGAATTGTATTCGTGGGAGGGAACGATCAGGCCCTTTTTACAGGCGTGAATGCAAAGATGGCATTCCTTGCAAAGTTCGCTGTCGATAACGATATGTCCCTTCAAGTGCTTCGTCTCCTGTGCGATGGATTTTCCCGTGCCGGGAACATTCCGCGCCTCTGCGATTTTCCTTCACCCCCGGCCGCGGGCTCCCGTTCCGGACTATTCAGGAATAATGCAGTCCTCTTACGCATATCCGAAAGAAAGTCAAGATGAAAATCAAAAACAGGGGAGACCCCCGGGGTCAACATTGTCGATTTGCCCTTGTTTCGGAAGCGTGGTAGGAGGGAGTCAAAATCAAAAGGCGGTGTGTTGCCCATGGAATGCAACCATGACGATTTCATCCGATTGATGCCCGAACTGAAAGGTCAGATCCTGGATGTCAGTGATCTCAAGGGAGGCATCACCAACCGGCTTTACCGGGTCAAATCCTCCGGCGGCGGGGACTATGTATTTCGCTTTTACGGACAAAAGACGGAACTTTTCATCGACCGCGACGCGGAGATGGAGAACCTCCGGCGGTTGGGCGACTTGGGGATCACTCCCGGATTGATCCGGTATCTTCCGGAGCAGGGCGCTACGGTGGTTACATTCATCCCGGGATCCGCGCTGAAAAACGAGGACTTCCTGAGAGAGGACCTTTGGGAAAAAATCATCACCCCCATTCGCACGATTCACAAAAGCGGGGTCAGGCTTCCCCGGCTGTTTGATCCCCTCAGCGAAGTGAGGCGTCTATACGAAATCCTGAGGGGAATGAATCTCCGCTATCCGGAGTTTGAGATTCCGGGAACGATTCTCACGCTGGAAAAGATCGATGAGATCGCCGCCGTCCCCCATTCCCAATACGTGCCTTGCCACAACGACCTTCTTGCGGACAATTTTATCCTGACCGGGGGCAGTGATGGATGCCGGGCGTCCATGTGTCTGATTGACTGGGAGTACGGAGGAATGGCGCCCGCTCATTACGATCTGGCCGACATGTTCCAGGAGATCCTGATCCCCAGGCCGCTGGAAACGAGGCTCCTTTCCCTCTATTGGGAGGGCAAGGATACGGACCATCATCGGTACATGACCGATCTCTTTAAACCATTCCCGGACATGTACTGGTTTCTCTGGAGCCTGATTCAGTTGAACATCTCCGCCATCGACTTCGATTATTACCGTTATGGAAAGGTGAAGTATGACAACGCCCGGAAAAACATCGGTTTTCTTCAAAACCATTATGGCGTTGCCGTATAAGCGTCAGAGCCGCGAGATCTGGAATCCTTCCAACTTGATCGCGACGGAACGCTGGAGAAGCTCGATCGAGACCACGAAGAGTTCCCGTTCATAGTCCGTTTTCAGGACCGTACCCTCGATTCCCTTGAAGGGGCCGTCGATGATCCGGGCCGGTTCTCCGACCTTCGGATACTGGAACTGTTGCACCTCCACCTTCGAATCGACGATGCGCCGGATCGCGTCGATCTTTTCATCGGGGACCGGAATGGGTTGCGAACCCGTCGGTTTTCCGAGGATGCGGACGACGCCGAAGGTCTTGAGAACATCCACCTTGATCTCGTTGGTCAAGGTGGGAAGTTCGACGAAGAGATATCCCGGAAACATGGGGATCATGATTTTCTTTCGCCGGTCTTTCCGCTTGCTCCAGACCTCGATCTTCGGTAGAAAGGCGACGAAGGACTTCTGAAGAAGACCGAGACAGGCCCGATCTTCGTGACGGCTTTTGGTATGGACGGCATACCAGGACATCGAATCCCCTTTCGGCGGGAGGCCGGAAGAAACATCCGCCTGATCCGCACGGTCGGGTGCTCTCTATACCAAGGGTTGTCATTTTTCAATGGATAAAACGCAATGGACTTGAAGATCAACGGCTTGACCCTCGCGCTCGGCGAGCGGGAAAATCTTCTCCCCGCTCGGGTCGCCTCATTCATGGGTCTTTCCCCGGATGCGATTTCCGATCTCCGGGTGCTCCGGCGATCGATCGACGCGCGGCGTTCCCGCCCTCCCCGTTTTGTGCTTCATCTGCTCGTTCGGCTGGCCGACGGCGTTATTTGGAAGGTCGCTCCGGATCGGGAGGCGGCGGGGGTGAGCGTGAAGGAGGCGACCGATTCCGTGCAGGAGCCCCCGGGACCGATGGTCCGATCCGTTGTTTTCGGTCGGAGACCGGTCGTGGTCGGATGCGGACCGGCGGGCCTGTTTGCCGCGCTGACCCTGGCGATGAATGGCGTGCCCGCGCTGCTGCTCGAACGGGGGCGAGCCGTCCCGGAGCGTCTCCATGACGTTCGCGACTTCTGGGAGAGGGGGATCCTGAATCCGGAGAGTCATGTCCATTTCGGGGAGGGCGGCGCGGGGACCTTCTCCGACGGCAAATTGACGACACGGGTGAAGAACCCTTACACCGCCTGGGTGAAACGGGTTTTCGCCGACATGGGGGCGTCGGCCGATATCCTCTCGGACGCCCGCCCGCACATCGGTACGGACCGCCTCCGGGCGGTCGTGGTGAATCTCCGAAAAAAGTTGATCGAGATGGGTTGCGAGGTCCGTTTCGGGGCGCGGGTCACGGATTGGCTGATCCATCAGGGCCGGATGGTCGGCGCGGTCGTCAACGATTCGGAAGAGATCCGGACGGACCGCCTGATTTTGGCGACCGGCCAGTCCGCCGACGACGTCTACGGAAAGCTGGCGGAGCGGGGGGTCGCATTGACGTCAAAACCCTTTGCCGTCGGCGTCCGCGTCGAACATCCCCAGCGGGTCATCAACCGGATTCAGTATGGACGATGGGAAGGCCATCCCGACCTTCCGCCGGCCGATTATTTTCTCACGGCGAAGATCGCGGGGCTGAACCGTTCCGTCTATTCCTTTTGCATGTGTCCCGGCGGATCGGTGATCGGATGCAGCGCCAAGGCGGGCGGCGTGATCACGAACGGGATGAGCCGCTGTCGGCGCGACAGCCCCTACGCAAACAGCGCGATCGTGGTCAATGTCGCAACCGGAGATCTGGGCGGCGAGGGACCGCTTGCCGGTCTGGCTTTCCGCCGGCACTGGGAGAGGATGGCCTTTCTGGCGGGAGGCTCCGATTACAGCGCTCCGGCGCAGCGTCTGACCGATTTTATGTCGGCGAGGGATCCGTTGCCGGTCGGGAAGTGCAGCTTTCTCCCCGGCGTCAAGGAGGCGGACCTGCGGGATGCGCTTCCCCCGTTCGTTGCCGCGGCCCTGAAAGAGGGATTCGCGCAATTCGAGCGGAAGATGCCGGGATTTATAACCGAAGAGGCGATTCTGCTCGGCGTGGAGACGAGGACCTCCTCGCCGGTCCGGGTTCTCCGGAATGAAGGGGGGCAGGGAGTCCATACGGAGGGGCTCTTTCCCTGCGGCGAGGGGGCCGGGTACGCCGGCGGGATCATCAGCTCCGCCCTCGACGGGATCCGGGCGGCGGAGTGCGTTCTCAATCGATGAATCCATGGGGACCGATTTAAAGACCGGTTCCGTCAATTCTCCCCATCGATGCGCTTCCGGACATCGAGGACGAGGTCATCGCCCAGGCGGGTGATTCGTTGAAACGAAAAACCGAGCGCGTCGTCCATCCGCCGAATGCCGAGGTCGTCGATCGCATTGACCCCGTTGCCGACGATCTTCGGCGTCAGGATGACCAGTAGACGATCGACGAGGTTTTCTTTCAGAAACGTCGTGGCTACGGAGGCGCCCCCTTCGACCAGCAGGGAGGAAATGTCCCGTTTCCCGAGCGTGAGCAGCAGTTTTCGCAGGTCGATCCGTCCCTCCGGGTCCTCGCCGATCTTCAATACTTCGACGCCCTTCTTTTCGAGAAGACGCCGCCGGTCCGCCGATGCGCGGCCGGTCGAGGCCACGATCGTCCGCTTCCCGTCCGAAAAGACCTTTGCATCCGAAGAAAGGCGAAGCCCGGAATCCAGGACGATCCGGATGGGATCCCGACCGCGGACCAGACGGCAGGTGAGCGCCGGATCGTCGGCGAGGATCGTCCCCGAGCCGACGAGGATCGCGTCATGGACCGCCCGCAGTCGATGGGCCAAACGGAGCGACGGGGGTGAGCTGAGCCAGCGCGCATGGCCCGTAACGGTCGCGATTCGACCGTCCAGGGTCTGGGCGAATTTGAGGGTGACATACGGGATCCCCGTTTGGATGAATTTGAAAAAAAACCGGTTGATCTCCCGGCAGGCTGCGTCCAGGACCCCGACCTCCGTTTCGATGCCGCTTTGTCTGAGCGCGACAATTCCCTTCCCAGCAACGAGCGGATTGGGATCGACGGCGCCGATGACCACGCGCCCGGGACGGCAGGCGATCAGGGCTTCCACGCAGGGGGGGGTGCGGCCGTGATGGCTGCACGGCTCCAGCGTGACGTAGAAGGTCGCCCCGGCGACATTTTCCGTCGCGTCCCGGATGGCGTTGATCTCGGCGTGGTTTTCCCCGCAGCAGCGGTGGAAGCCCTCGCCGATGATTCTGCCTTCCCGGACGATCACGGCGCCGACCAGCGGATTCGGGCTGACCGCTCCTTCCCCTTTCCGTGCCAGCGCAAGCGCGCGGCGCATGAACCTCTCATCGTTCGAACGGTCTTTCCCGTTGTCCATGATCTGCTTCTCCAAACTGCCGCTCGTCTTTCTACGGCACGGCCGGGGCGAATGTAAACGTTTCTGCTCTCGCCATCGATCCCGGGGATCTTCGCTTCCGGAGGGTTTATCGACCCCGGGGCCTGCTTTGGGGCGGCTCGCTTTCCGTGGAATCCATTCCCTTCTTCAGATACTCCCTCAGCGCGGGACGCATGTAGATGTCGTCGAGATCAAAATGCCTCACCGCGTCCGTCAAGATCTCTATTTTCCTGCCGAAGGATGCCCTGGAATGGAGGATGACCCGATACTGGTCGTTGACCCGACAAAAGCCGCCGAACGCGGACGGGTCCTCTTTCTTCGGGGATTCCGTGCGGATCCGGATATTGAGCCGCTCCGCGAGCTCCTCAAGCTGGATCAGGAGTTCTTCATGGGTCATGGCTTCTGCAATCCCCCGCTTCGGTTTTGCGTTGCGATCCGTTTTGGAAATGTGCTATGGATGGTCCACCCGCGGGCGCCGTTCCGGAATCATGTCCGGTGCGCGGGCGAATTTTCCGGCACAGGTTGCAAGCCGTTCCCGCCAGCTCAGGATCGCACAAAACGGCCTCAATAATCAAGGGGTGATTGCCCCCCGTTGCCGTTCATGGTTGAGGCGGGTTCTTTGCAGCGGGTCGTTGTTCAAAGGAATCGAGGAGAGAGAAATGATCAATGGGGTGATGATCAAGAAACTGAAGGTGATCGCGGACGAGCGGGGACGCCTGATGGAGATCCTGCGCGCCGATGACGAGATGTTCGAGAAATTCGGCCAAGTGTACATGACGACCGCCTATCCGGGGGTGGTCAAGGGCTGGCACTATCACAAGCGGCAGTCCGACAACATGGCGGTCGTCCGGGGGATGATGAAGATCGTTCTGTATGACAGTCGCGAAGGGTCGCCCACCCACGGAGAGGTCAATGAGTTTGTCGCCGGGATTCACAACCCGATCCTCGTCCACATCCCGCCGTTCGTCTTCCACGGCTTCAAGTGCATCTCCGAGGAAGAGGCGATCGTCGTGAACACCCCGACCGACAAGTACGATTACCGCGAGCCGGACGAATTCCGGGTCCATCCCCACGAGAACGACATCCCCTACGACTGGGGGCGAAAGGACGGCTGAGGCCGACGGCCCGCCCGCAAGGTGAACCGGCATGTTCCCGACGATCTGGCTGACGGTCCTCTTCACGCTGGCGGGCGCCGCGGTGGGAAGTTTCCTCAACGTCTGCATCGCCCGCATCCCGGAGGGGCTTTCGATCGTGTCGCCCCCCTCCCGCTGCCCCCGGTGCGGCCACCCGATCCGGTTTTACGACAACATACCGATCGTCGGTTTTCTGCTGCTTCGCGGAAAATGCCGGGACTGCCGGGAAAGAATCTCCGTCCGCTATCCGCTGGTCGAACTGCTGACCGCGGTCATGGCCTGGCTCCTCTTTCGAAAATTCGGCCTGACGCCCGCTTTTGCGGCCGCTTTCGCGTTTGTCTGCTTATTGATCGTCATCAGCTTCATCGACCTCGACCATCAGATCATTCCGCATGTCCTGACGCTGGTCGGGATACCGGTCTTCGCGGCGCTGGCCGTCCTGTTCACGGGGCTGACGGTCCTCGACGCCTTTCTCGGGACCATGATCGGCGCCGCCGTCCTGTACTTCGTGGCCGTTTATTACGAAGCGCTGACCGGCAGGGAGGGGATGGGGGGAGGGGACGTCAACCTGCTGGCTATGCTCGGGGCCTTCCTGGGCTGGAAATCGCTTCTTTTCATCCTGCTGGTCAGTTCGTTTCTCGGAGCGCTCGTCGGGCTGTTGTTCATCCTGTTCAAGGGGAAGGACTTGAAATATGCGGTCCCGTTCGGGCCCTTCCTCTGCGTGGCGGCGGTCGTTTACCTCTTCTACGGGGATCACCTGATGTCCATTTTCTTCTCAAACGGCTTCTGAAAAGGGCGGGTCATCCGCTCCCCGTCATCCGAATGTGAATCCGATCGTCGGGAACGCGCAAAGCCCGTTCCACCCTCGTCCTGTTTTGGGTTGACATTGCATGGAAAGACCGACTATGATGCCCATGGAGCCGGTTTGTTTATGAAAAGATTGAATAAAGCAGGTTTTACGCTGATCGAGCTGATGATCGTGATCGCGATCATCGGCATCGTATCGGCCATCGCCGCCCCGAATTTCACGAACTACATGGCGGAGCGGCGGCTCAGCGGCGCCGCGCGGATGGTGATGTCGGATCTGATGGCGGCGAGACAGAAGGCGGTGACTCAGAACAATCGTTTCAGCGTGACTTTCAGCGGAACTCAATATACCATTTTGGATGACGACAATGACAACGGATCGACCGACAGTGGTGAAATGACGGAGGTCCGCAATATTCAGACCGACTATTACGATGTGACCATCCCCAATGTCACGGCGAATCCCGTCTTTTATCCCAGGGGGACAGCCTCGGGTACTACCGTGACCTTGACCAGTTCGAAGACCGGAAAATCGAAGAAGGTAGTGGTGGCGATTACCGGTCGTGTAAAAATCGAATGACATACTGTAATTCGGAGGATTCGATGGCGGGCAGAGGCGCGGGGACGGGAACAAAGACGCCCCCTGCAGAAAATGGAAAGGGTTTCACGCTGATCGAGGTCCTGATCGCGATTTTCCTGCTCATGGTTGCCCTTGTCGGGCTGGCTTCCGTGACCGTGTCGGTGATCAAGGGAAACGACCTGAGCAAGATGGTGACCACGGCGACAACACTGGCCAAGGAAAAGATGGAAGTGCTGAAGAACGCGGGTGCGACCGGGTACACGACGGACGCGGCGCTCTCGGTCGGCAGTCACACGGACTCCGTGGGAACCCCTTATACACGGCAGTGGAAGGTAGGGGCCGTCGGGACAACGTCACCCGATAATGACACGGGCAAGATGAAGAAGATTACGGTGACCGTGAGCTGGAGCTGGAATGGAAAAGCCCACAACGTGGCGCTCCATACCATCCTTTCAAACCCAAGTTAGAGAAAGTGTAACGATTGCAATGATATTATTCCGGACGGACGAGATGAGAACATCCGGTCATGGACGGCGGCGGAAAACGAGATTTTCCCCGACAAACTTCACGCGACATGGACGAATCGGCGGATTTACGCTGCTCGAACTGCTGATCTCCCTGGCCATCGGGATGATCGTCCTCGGTGCGATTTATACCGTATTCACCATGCAGAACAAGCATTTCACCAGTCAGGAACAGATCGCGGAGATGCAGCAGATCGCAAGGACGACGATGGATGTGATGACCCGGGAGATTACGATGGCCGGTTATGATCCGAACAATGACTCCAATGCCGGCATCACGGCCGCGACGGCTACCTCTCTGGCCTTCACGGCGAACCTGGATTCGTCAAACAAAGTGACCACGGATCCCAACGAAAACGTGACCTATGCCTTCGACAGCGCAAATTATCGGATTACGAGAAATACGGGCGGCGGCGCACAGCCGTTTGCCGAAAACATCGAAGAGCTCGCTTTTGCCTACTATAAGGTCGACGGCTCACCACCACCACTCTTGACCGACATTCGCATGATCAAAGTGAGCATCCGAGCGAGGACGGCAAAACCCGATCCCACCTATGCCGCCAATGGAGGTTACCGGACCTATACGCTGACGTCCTCTGTGACGCTGCGAAACCACTCTTAATTTGATGGTGTTTTATGAAATGGAATCACACGGGAAAAAAGATCGTCGATGAGCGGGGGATGGTCCTCGTTGTGGCGCTGTTGGTGATCGCCGTTCTCGTCCTGCTCGGATCGACGGCGATTATGAGCACGAACACGGACATGAGGATCGCCGGCAACTACCGGGAGAGCGCCAAGGCCTTTTACGACGCCGAGGCGGGAACGCAGTGGATCATCGCCAAGATCGGCGGCGGTGCGGTGGCATCGTGGCCCGCCAATCCGGGCGACCAGGTTACGGTGCCGGCGGTGTCGACCTCGGTGCCGTCCGATTTTTCCTTCGATTCTTCCGTTCTCCTGAAGTGTTTGGGGATCAATCGCTACATGTTCTCCATGACGGGCCGCTCCGGATCGGCCTCCAGAAAGATAGAGATATATTTTTCCCGTAAATCCGGCATACCGTCGGGTGGTCTGACCACCGCCGGACTCCTCGACCTGAAACCCAATTCCAAGGTCTACAGCTATGACTCGCAGGACCCCATGTGGGCGAGCGCAAAGCCTACCAATATCAGCGATTCAACCCATGATGCGGAAGTTATGTCCAATACCAGCGTGGTTCTCGGTTCGGGTGCCTTTGTGGATGGCACGGTTGTGAACGGCGCCAACCAGGACCCCGATCCTCTGGGCGTCCTTACACCGGGCGGGCTCCTGTATCCAAAATTTTCCGCCTATGCGGCGTCCAACGATAATGCGACCCAGGGTACGGGCTTTACCGGAAATGCCATCAATACGTCCGGCGCAGTGACCGTGACCCTGACCGGGAAGCCGGGTGGATCCAATTTCTATTTCACGCAACTGTCGATTAACAGCAATGCCGTTCTGAGAATCGACACGACCAAGGGTCCCGTCAACATCTGGCTCGCCGGCAATGCCACCACCAACAACACCGCCACGATTCAATATACGGGGAAGGCAACGGATTTCAGTCTTTACGGAAACAGTGCGTGCACGTCAATCTACCTTATGAACAACGGCGGGTTCTCCGGTTTGATCTATGCGCCGAATGCGGCGATCGAGATGAAAGGCGGCACCACGCTCTATGGGCTGCTCTGGGGGAAAACGCTCAAGATCAACAGCGACTCGATTTTCTGGGTCGATGAGGCGATCAAGTATAATTTTAATAATCTGGGGATCACCGTCGACGTCAACAACCACTCCGGAAAGCAGGGCTTCGCTTGGCGGGACGTGATGTAGCGGCGTCGCCGCTTGCGCGTTTCATCCTCCGCTTGCGAACCTTTGCAGGGCGGACAAAAGGTCCTGTTTCTTGATCGGCTTGGTCAAGTGGGCAGTGCAGCCGGCCTCCATGCTTTTCCGCTCGTCATCCTTCAGCGCGTAGGCGGTCAGCGCGACGATGGGTGTCGCCGGGCGCCGCTGTTCCATTTCCCAGGCCCGGATCGTGCGCGTGGCCGTGTATCCGTCCATAACGGGCATCTGCATGTCCATCAGGATAATATTGTAGGCGCCTTTCTTGAATTTGTCGACGGCGATTTCCCCGTTTTCGGCCTCCTCGACGGTATGCGGCGTCTTTTTCAGGTACGCCTGGATCAGCAGGCGGTTGTCCGCCGAATCGTCCACGAGGAGAATGCGGAGGTCATGCTGCTCCACCGGTGTTTCCTCGGCAACCGACGGCATTTCGCAGATGCTCCCTTTCCGGTCCAGGGTGGACTGGATGACCTCCAACAGCTCGCTCCTTTTGACGGGTTTGACGAGGTAGGCGGCCAGGCCGAGGTCGTTGGCCCGCGCGATGTCACCGCTTCGGTCCTCTGAAGTCAACATCACGACGGTCATCCCGGCCAGTTTGCGATCCTTGCGGATGGCCTCGGCAACGGAAAAACCGCTCATCTCGGGCATCCGGTTGTCCAGAAATACCAGATCGAAGGGCTTTCCGGCTTCCTGATGCTGTCGCAGGGCGACGATCCCGCCGGCGCCGCTGTCCACCTCGGTCAACATGGCGCCCCAACCGCCGAGAATTCTTTGCAGGATGAGGCGATTGGTGGCGTTGTCGTCGATGATGAGGACCCTCGTTCCGGTGAGATCGACGTTCCGGCACAGCATCGCGGCTTCCTGGCTGCCGGTTTCCTGGACGGTGAAGGGAGCCGTGAAATGGAAGGTCGCTCCCTTGCCGACCTCGCTTTCCACCCAGATTCGTCCGCCCATGAGCGTGACCAGATTTTTGGAGATCGTCAACCCCAGACCGGATCCCCCGTATTTTCTCGTAATGGACGAATCCGCCTGCGTGAATTTATCGAAGATGGCATCCACTTTGTCCGCCGGGATGCCGATGCCGGTGTCACGGACGGAAAACTGGAGCAGGACGCTTCCGGCTTCTTCCCCGGCCTGCCGCGGGGCATCCGAAGGGACTTCCTTTACCGAGACGACGATCTCGCCCTTCTCCGTAAATTTGATCGCATTGCCGATGAGGTTGATGAGAATCTGTCGGAGACGCAGCGGATCTCCGGCGAGCGAACAGGGAAGACCGGGATCGAGCATGCAGGCCAGTTCCAGCCCCTTGCCGTGAGACCGGATGGCCATGACCTCGCAGATTTTTTCCATGAGTTCCCCGAGGTCGAACGTCGTGATATCCAATTGCAGCAGCCCGGATTCCACTTTGGAGATGTCGAGGATGTCGTTGATCAGGGTCAGCAGGTCTTCGCTGGCGGATCGGAAGATCCGGACATACTTTTGCTGTTCCCGATTCAGCGGCGATTCCCCGAGGAGATCCGCCATTCCGATGATCGCATTCATGGGGGTGCGAATCTCATGGCTCATGCTGGCCAGAAATTCGCTCTTGGCCTTCGTGGCGGCTTGCGCCAGCTCCTTTTCCCGGATGATTTCCTGTTCGGCTTCCTTGCGTTCCGTAATGTCCACAAACGCGACCACGGCGCCGGTCACCTCGCCGTTGACGATCTGCGGATAGGACCAGTATTCCACCGGGATGGCGCTGCCGTCCGCCCGCCAGAAGACTTCATCGTCCCTGTGCGCTCCCATGCGATCACATAAAGCGTTGTGGACACTGCATTCTTGAACAGGGAACGGGGCGCCGTCCCGGCGCGAATGGTGGACCAATTCGTGCATGTTTCGGCCGAGCAGATCTTCCGCTTCCGCGTACCCCAGCATCCTGAGGCCTGATGGATTGACAAAGGTGCAGTTGCCCTGGAGATCGATGCCATAGATCCCCTCGGCCGTGGAATTGAGGAGAAGCAGCACCCGCTCTTTTGCTTCCTGCAACGCCTTTTCCGCGGCCCTGCGATCGATGATTTCCTGGGTCAGCTCGCGGTTTGCCTCCGAGAGCTGGGCCGTCCGGTCGGTGACTTTCTGTTCGAGCGTCCTGGCCAGGCTGTTGATCTGTTCGTTCTTGCGAAGGATCACGGCGGATCGCCCGGTCATGCCGAGCATCAGAATCTGCAACAGCGTGGCCAATATGAGTCCCGCCACCCCCACGGCCCAGGCCGCCCACTGCTTATGTTTCTGCCGGTAACTTTTCGTAACGAAGACCGACAACTCCCAATCGCGGTCGCCCATGCGCATCCCGGTTTTCCAGTCGGCCGCCTGGATGGGAGGGACCCGGGCGGGATCACGGGGGTCAAAGCGGTAGAGCAGGTTTAGCCCTTCGGGCGCCCGGGTATCGGTCAATTGAAACGCCAATCCGATGGGCGTTCGGCCCATGGTGGCCACTTCGATCAACTGGTCGATCTTAAGGACCGCCACGGCAAAACCCATCAGATCGGCCTCAACGTCGCCGGCATCGTGCAGAGAGACGTGTTCGACGGGGAGGAGTTGCAGGAGGCTGACCCGCTTTTTCTGATCTTGGACCAAATGGATGGGCGCGGTCACGGCCATGCTTCCCGTCTTCCTGGCGCGCTCGATGGCCTCGCGGCGAATCGGATCGGAATGGATGTCGTACCCGACGGCCGTCCGGTTTTCCGCCAGGGGCACGATGTAGCTTATGGCGACGTACTCGGGCCTTTTGGCGGCGGGAACCAGGCGTTGCAGGCTGTCTCGCTCGGTGATCCGGAATGGACCCAGCGGCGACAGGGTGCTCATCATCTGTTCGAATACCGATCTCTTTTGATCGGGGACGATGTCGTTGAAGCTCAGCGCGGAAATGTCGGGGTTGTCCTGCAGGGCAATGCGGGTATACAGCTCGAACTGCTTGAAGCTGAAACCCGGCGTGGCCTCGATGTAGCGTTTCAATGACGAGAGCACTTCGCGTTGCGTGATCAGGCGGTCTTCGATGCGCTTGGCGATGGATGCGGCGTCGGTGCGAAGCTGACCGTCCATCGTCTGCCTCTCCCAGCGGGTGGTGCCGTAAAATGCTGTCCACACCAGGCAAAGGATCAGCAGCATGGGCGTCACGATTCGTCGACGCCTTTCACCCCACAGACCTTCCGACCGGTTGAGTATGCAGAAGGTCAACGGCGCAAAAACCAGCACGCCCATGGCATCGCCGACATACCAAGTCCACCAGGAAAAGAGAACCTCGTTGCGCTCGATGATGCCCAAAAAACTCAATCCGCTCACGCCGATCGCGGCCGACAGCACGCAGGCCAGGATTCCCCCCAACAGGAGAAAGCGAAAAGAGTCCTGCTCGCGAATCAGATCGCGCCAAGCCGGTCCCATCCCGCGGTTGACCAACCAGCTTCCGGCCCATGCCTGCAATGCGGCGCCTGTGGCAATCAGAGGCGCCACGATCGCGGTCGTCGGACCATACGTGCCGTTGAGCCAGGCGTGGGAAAGATTGAGCAAGGCCGAACCCAGCCAGACGCCGATGAGCACTCGGCGGCCAAACCAGAGCACGCAAGCCAATGCCAGACCGGAAGCCGGGAATACCGGGCTGGCGTAGCCCGGCGGGATAGCCAACGTGAGACCGACCGCGCCCAACAGCGCGTAGGCCAATGCGACCAATGCGATCCGGTCCGCGGTCGATGTGGAGTCCCCCGAGGGCATTGAGATTTCTTGCGTTGGCTGGCTCATAACCCCCCGTTAGCCATAAAATATGGCTTTTTTTATGGCGGCAGTATATAAAGCGCCATATCGTATGTCAATTTCATTCTGACCTTTATCTTGACGGGGGAAGATGAAAGAAGGGGGAGACAAACTGCATGACGGATGCCGAGCAAGAATCCCGGGATGAGAAAATCGTTGTCGTCGTCGATGAAGATCTCCGGGAGCTGATTCCCGGATATCTGGAGAACCGACGGAATGATATTGTGGAGATTGCCGCGGCCGTCGAACGGGGTGATTTCGAGACGATCCGTTCCCTGGGCCACAAGATGAAGGGCAGCGGAGGCGGTTACGGATTCGATCGGATCACCGAGATCGGCGAAACCTTCGAGGATGCCGCCAAGCGATCGCAGACGCAGGAAATTCGGGATCAGATCCATCGGTTGCAGGCTTATCTCGACAATGTCGAAGTGACCTTTCAGCCGTAGGTAAGGTTGCTTCGAATTTTCAACGTCCTGTCGACGCGGGTGTTCCGGATGGAAGCGGGGCGGTCCCGGAGGCTTCTTCATTTTTCACCGGCAACGGATACGCGTCTTCCCAACGCCAGTTTCACCCGCAACAGGAGGGCGTCTTTCTTGACCGGCTTTTTCAGGTAATCGAGGGCCCCCAGCTCCAGTCCCCTGACCTCGTCTTCCTCCTCGATGCGAGCCGTGAGAAAAATCAGGGGCGCCCGGATCCCTTTCTGCTTGAGGATCTCCAGGAACTTGAACCCGTCGAGATTGGGCATATTGATGTCCGACAAGATCAGATCGAACTCCTGTTTGGCCAGGAACATGAGGGCGTCGATCCCGTCACCGGCGACGGATACGGCATACCCGGCATTGGTCAGAATGCGGGAGATGAGAACTTGGTTGTCCTGGTCGTCTTCCACCACGAGGATGGTCGACCGTCCCCGGAGCGCCGCCGGCTCGGCCGGCTTGCCCGGCTTGACTTCTTCCTCCTCCTTCGGGCGCAGCGGGATTTCCTCAACCAGCACCTTTTCATAGATGTCATTGACCGGAAAGATCAGCTCCTTGACCTTGTCCACGGCGTGGTGGCTGATCAGGTAACCGCCGCGCTCCTGGATGAACTGTCGCAATTCAGAAATGGGCATCCCGGACCGGACCCTGTCCAGGACATCCTGATCGAAGGCGAGGATCTCATAGACCGCTTCCCGGCCGAAATATCCCCCCCGGCATTTCGGGCAGCCGACGGGATGGGCGACTTGCGCGGGCATTTCGGTGGCATAGGGTCGGAGGATTTCGATTTCCTTGTCGGTGATCGGGGCGACTCGTTTGCAATGGGGACAGAGCCTTTTGAGAAGACGCTGGGCGACAATTCCGAGGAGGGCCTCGACCATGACCTCCCGCGTCACCCCGAGGCGCTCGAGCCGGAAAATAGCCGTGGTGGCGTTGTTGGTGTGGAGGGTAGAAATCGTCAAGTGACCGGTGCTGGCAAAATCCACGGAAATCCTGGCCGAAAACGAATCCCGGATCTCGCCCAGATAGAGAATGTCCGGGTCCTGACGCACGGTCGATCGGAGCAGGGCGTCGAACGTGACCCCCGCCTTTTCGTTGACCTGCTGCTGGTTGGCGTTGGGGATCCGGTATTCCACGGGATCCTCGACGGAAATGAGGCTTCGCAACTTCGTGTCCACATGGGAGAGGAAACTGTAAATCGTCGTCGTTTTTCCCGATCCCGTCGGTCCGACGACGAGGATGAGGCCGTGAGAACGGGTGGAAAAATCCTTCATCGTTGCGACCTGGGCTTCCTTCATGCCGAGTTCCCGCAGGTCCTTGGGCTTGGCCGTCGGCTCGAGGAGCCGGACGATCAGGCTTTGCCCGCTGGGCGTCGATGTTGTTGCCAAACGGAGTTTGAACATCCGTTCGCCGACCAGGATCTCCAGCACCCCGTCCTGCGGTTTCATCCGTTCGGAAATGTCCATCCCCGCCAGCGCTTTGAGCCGGGATATGACCATGACCCCCGTCTGGTTTTTCAGGTGGAAAACGTCCTGCAAGTCCCCATCGATCCGGTACCGGACCAGGGTTTCTTTTTCCTTGGGCTCGATGTGAACGTCGCTGGCCCGTTCCGTCACCGCCCGGTAAAGGATGTTGTTGGACACCTGGACAATGGGCCGCTGTTCGATCTCTGTCTCCGTCACGGGGCCGACATCTTCCATCACCACGGTGTTGATCGCCTGCGCGGTTTCTTGCTCCCCGTTGTTTCCGATGGAGAGGGGCGATCTTCCCGTCGTCTCCCCGCCGGCCTCTGGTTGCGCCCGATCCGGTCGCTTGTCGAGAAAGGAGAGAATGTGCAGCGGGTCGGCAATGATGAGCCGCAACGGTCCCTCGGCGCGGAACTGTTTTTCGAGAACATCCAGAAGCTGCCAGTCGAAAGGGTTGCTGATCAGAAAGGCGAGACGCCCCTCCTCGTTCGACACGGGCGCCACCCGGTTCCAGCGGCTGAATTGGACGGAGAGCAAAGGGGAGGGTGTATCCAGGCAGATCACATCGGCAACGTATGGCAGGCCGAGGTGTTCGGCAATCGTTCGGGCGAAGGCGCTTGCCGGCTGGTTCAGAACCCCGGCGATGGAATAGAGGTCGGAAACCCTGGTCCCGGATACCTGCTGCTTCGCTTCCGGGGATAAAGGGAAGCGATCCAGCAGCGATTGCTTGAATTTTCCGAAATCGGGCAGAAGCCGTCGGTTGGCCGCGATGTCTCGTGGAACGGCCGTCCCGCCGGAGGATCGTTTCCCGTCTTCCGGTCCGTCACGATCCATGGAAGTTTCCCCCACGTGTATGTCCTTTTTTTTGCTCGGATCGACCATGCGCCCTCCATTCTACACCCAACCTTCCGCGGATCCCCTCGACGAGGTCTGATCGGATAAGCAATTGTTTTTTTCTTCAAGAAGCATAGGACAAGGCGGTCTTGTATGTCAATGAAATAGTGTTCGAAATAGTGTTCGATCCGCATGCCGGACAATGGCGTGTGATTCAGCGAATTGTCGGATCCAGAGCATAGCGGATGCTGTGTCCAGAGCAGCAGCCGGCCATCAAATTTCTTGACTTCAAATCCGGATAAAGATAGGGTAACGCGCGAACTGCAACGGGAAACACCGGTTTGGGGGGCAAGGTTCATGGGAACGGAGAAAAAATACTGTGCGATCTGCGCCTGGCGCGTGAATTGTCAGAAGCGGTACAGCATTGTCACCGACGCATCGGGCTGCGTTCGCTGCCCCGATTATTCGCGAGATCTTTCCATCAAGGACAAGGATATCGATGCGGCGGAAATGGCGTGCCGGGAGAAGTAATCCGGCCCGACATCCCTTGCCGGGGTGCGGCGACCGCCATGGCCGGGCGGGAAGCGGCGTCGCCGGCCCGGATGGTTTTCCGGGAAAAAGGTGACGGTCTTCGGACCGGCGGTTTAGCGTGACTTCATCAGGCGAAGGGTTGGCCTTGCGGCCAACTTTTTTCATATATAGGAATCATTCCTCATGAAACAGGCATTGGTCCGGCTTCTCGAAAAATCGATTCGGACGGGCATAGACCAGGGGGTTCTGCCGCCGTCGGCGCCCACCCGCATCGAGGTGGAGCTGACGAAGGATCCCGGCCACGGCGATTACGCCTCCAACGTGGCGATGATCCTGGCCGCGCAGGCAAAAAAGAATCCGCGTGAAGTCGCGAAGATCCTTTCGGAGAGGATCGAGGATCGGGATGGCTTGCTGGACAGGGTGGAGATTGCCGGTCCCGGCTTTCTGAATTTTTTCATCCGGAAAACGGGATTCGCCGGGCTCCTCGAAACCGTCGACCGGCAGGGGGAGCAATACGGATCGTCCGATCAGGGGCAGGGCCGGCGGGTTCAGATCGAGTATGTCAGCGCCAATCCCACGGGACCGTTGCATATCGGCCATGCCCGCGGAGCGGTTGTCGGCGATGTCACGGCGAATATCCTCGAGGCGGTCGGGTACCGGGTTTTTCGGGAGTATTACATCAACGACGCGGGAAACCAGATGAACAACCTTGGGAAATCGCTGCTGTTGCGCTACCGCGAACTCCTCGGGGAAACGGTGGAGTTTCCCGAAGGCTGTTACCGGGGGGATTACATCCGGGAGCTGGCTGCGGAGCTGCTGAAGAGGGACGGGGACCGTCACCTTCAGGAAAAGCCCGAAGCGCTTGTTCCGCTGTTCACCGATTATGCCGCGGGCGCCATCCTGGAGGGAATCAAGGAAGACCTCCGGATTTTCGGTTGCGTTTTCGATCGGTACTTCAGCGAGCGTGAGCTTTACCGGGACAACGGCGTGGGGAAGCTTCTTCGGGAATTGGAGGAAAAAGATTTCGTGTACCGGGATGGTGAGACCCTCTGGTTCCGGACCACCGCCTTCGGGGACGAGAAGGACCGGGTCGTCGTTCGGCAGAATGGGGATCCAACCTATTTCGCGGCCGATATTGCCTACCATCAAAATAAGTTTCAGCGGGGTTTTGAGTCGGTGATCGACATCTGGGGCGCCGATCATCACGGCTACATCCCCCGGATGTCCGCCGCCGTCCAGGTCCTCGGATATGAGAAGGACGCGCTGAAGGTGATCCTGGTGCAACTGGTCAATCTGCTGCGCGAAGGGAAACCGGTGGCCATGTCCACCCGTTCCGGGGAGTTCGTCACGCTGCGCGAGGTGGTCGATGAGGTGGGCAGGGATGCGGCCCGCTACAATTTCCTGATGCGGCGCTCCGACAGCCACCTCGATTTCGATCTCGAGGTGGCGAAGAAGCAATCCAATGAAAACCCGGTCTACTACGTTCAATATGCCCACGCCCGGATCTGCTCCATCCTCCGGATCGCGGCCGAACGGGGGTACACGGTTCCGACGTTCGACCAGGCGGATCTGTCCGTTCTGCGGCTGCCGGAGGAGATTGATCTCGTCAAGGCGATTACCCGCTTCCCCGAAGTGCTGGAGGGGGCGGCGCGGTCCCTGGAGCCGCACCGCGTGACATTCTACCTGAATGATCTGTCGGCGCTTTTCCACAGCTATTACAACAAGAATAAAGTTATTTCCGAGGACGGCGCACTCACGGGGGCAAGATTGTTTCTCAGCCGGTCCGTGCTCACGGTCCTGCAAAACGCGCTGAAGATACTCGGGGTTTCCGCCCCGGAAAAAATGTAGCGGCGGATTTCGGTTAAACCATGGCAGCGAAAAACAGGCGCATGTTCGAACTCAGGCTGGGCAAGCTGGGAATCATCCTGTTTGTCGGCGGGATGTCCCTGTTGCTTTTTTCCATGTTTTCCCTGGGGATTTTTGTCGGCAAATACATGGAGGCCTATCCGGAAAAATTTTCTCCAAGCGTTGCGGAAATGATCCAGGATCGTCTGTTGGCCTTGGCGCCGCCAACGGGCAAGCCGGCGCCTTCCGCGGACATTGGAAAACAGGACTCGCCGGCCGGCGGGGAAGAAAGTTTCGATTTGACCTTTTATGAGACGCTGGGCGGAAAAAAGACGGGGCCGGCGTCCGGCTCGCCGGGTGAGGTCAAGAAGGAGCCGTCCGAGCCCTCCGTGCCGGTGCCCGTTCCGGCGGAGAAATCCCGGATGACGGATGCGGCGGGGCGGTCGGCCGCGGGGACGATCGCCGCAAACACGCCGGCGCCGCCTTCGACGGGAGACGGGAGAACCCCCACCCCCGATTCGGAGAAAAAACCGGTGGTCACCGGCGGAGCGGCTCCGTCGACGACCATCCCGGCCGGAGTCAGGGCGAACGGGAAGGTTATCCCGGGCAAGGACCTTTTTGAAATTCAGGTGGCCGCCTACCAGGACAACCGGAAAGCGGTGAGGACAATGGAAAGCCTGAAACCCCTGGGATTTTCGCCCGGGGTAATCATGAAAGAGGTCCCCGGCAAGGGAAAGTGGTACCGCGTGATCATCGGCGGTTTCGACAGCCGGGAAAAGGCGAAGACCGCCGCCGATCTGATTTCAGGGAAGGTGCGGGGCGTAAAATGCGTCATCCGACCCTCCGGCAAGAACGGCGGGGAGTGAACGGCAACCCGGCCTGGTTGAGAGGAGAACATGTTTGAGAATCTGACCGAAAAACTGGACGGCATCTTCCGAAAACTGAAAGGGAAGGGGCGTCTGGATGAGGAGAACATTCAGTCCGCGCTGAAGGAGATCCGCATGGCCCTGCTCGAGGCCGATGTGAATTTCCGGGTTGTTCGGGATTTGATCGAGGATATCCGGCAGCGCGCCGTCGGGCAGGAGGTGCTCGATAGCATCACCCCCGGGCAGCAGGTGGTCAAAATCGTTCACGACCGTCTCATCGAACTGATGGGCGGGGTCAGCAGCCAATTGAAATTCGGCAGCCGTATTCCGGCGCCGATCATGCTGGTCGGTCTTCAGGGATGCGGAAAAACGACAACCTCGGCCAAACTCGCGCGCCTCGTGGCGTCCCAGGGCAAAAAGGTTTTTCTGGTTTCCGCGGATGTTTACCGTCCCGCCGCGATGGAACAGTTGAAGGTGCTCGGCGGTCAGATCGGTGCGGGTGTTTTCGATGCGGCCGCGCTGCGGGATCCGGTCGGCATTTGCGTTCAGGCCGTCGAGGAGGCCAGGCGTGACGGTTACGAGGTGGTCATTGTCGATACGGCGGGACGGCTTTCCATCGATGAGGAGATGATGGATGAGCTGAAGCGGATCAAGGAGGCGATCCATCCCTCGGAGATCCTCTTCGTCGCGGATGCCATGACGGGTCAGGATGCGGTGAATGTCGCGGGCCGCTTTGCCGAACTTCTCGGTATCGACGGCGTGATCATGACGAAGATGGACGGCGACGCCCGCGGCGGGGCGGCCCTGTCCCTCAAGGCCGTGATCGGCAAACCGATTAAGTTCGTCGGAATCGGCGAGAAGATCGATGCGCTGGAAGTCTTTCATCCCGACCGCATGGCCTCCCGGATCCTGGGCATGGGCGATGTGCTGACCCTCGTGGAAAAGGCCCGCGAAGCGGTGGATGAGCGCGAAGCGAAGGCCCTGGAGCAGAAGATCCGGAAGAATGAATTTACGCTGGAAGACTTTCGAAGCCAGTTGAACCAGATCCGGAAGATGGGACCGCTTCAGGATATCCTCGGCATGATCCCGGGGATGAAAAAGATAAAGGCCCTCAAGGAGATGTCGCCGGATGAGGGGGAACTCATCCGGGTCGGAGCCATCATCGATTCGATGACCCGCGGGGAGAGGCGAAACCACATGCTCATCGATGGCAGCCGCCGCAAGCGGATCGCCAAGGGCAGCGGCACGACCGTTCAGGAGGTCAACCGGCTGCTGAACAATTACGTTGAGATGCGGAAAATGATGAAGCGGATGACGAAGGGGGGAATGAAATCGCTGCGCAGGGGCAATTTTCCCTTTTAATGCATGAAGAGATGTGTTATATCTATCAATCCATTGAAAAATTCAAGATCAGGAGGTGATCAATACAGGAATGGCGGTTAAAATGAGATTGACAAGGGTTGGCGCAAAGGGCAAACCCAGCTACCGTGTGGTCGTGGCAGATTCCGTGTGCCCAAGAGACGGGAAATTCTTGGAAATATTGGGTAATTACGATCCGAACCAGAACCCCGCAGTGGTAATCCTGAAGGAAGAGCGCGTCCGACAGTGGCTTGCGAAGGGTGCAAAACCGACGTTGACGGTATCTCAGTTGCTGGAAAAGAAAGGAATCAGGGTTTAGCTTTTTGGGGACTGTGGAGGTTGCGATGATGAAAGAGTTGATCAAATTCATGGCTCAAGCTTTGGTGGACAACCCCGATATGGTCGAGGTCACCGAGATCATCGGAGAACAGACTTCCGTGTTGGAACTGAGGGTCGCCAAGGAAGATCTTGGAAAAGTGATCGGAAAGCAGGGAAGAACCGCCAAGGCGATGAGGACGATCCTGAGTGCCGCATCCACAAAGATCAAAAAACGGTCTGTTCTTGAAATCATCGAATGACTCCTCCAAAAGGCTCATTGAAATAGGCCGGATTGTTCGTTCTCACGGCCTGGACGGCCGCGTGAAGGTCCGATCCTATCTGGAAACGCCTGAAGCGCTGCAGAACCTTTCCGAGTTGCTGGTCGGACGCAGCGTTTCGGAGGCCCGCCGATATCCGCTTGAGACCGTCGGGATCGGGAAGAATTATTTCATTCTGAAGCTGCGCGGAATCGACGACAGAGATGCCGCGGACGGGCTTCGCGGGGCCCCGGTCTGGATGCCCGCCGAGAAAATGGGGAAACTCCCGGAAGGGGAGTATTACTGGCGGGAAATCATTGGTCTTCAGGTGGTTACCGAAGAGGGTCGGAAGCTGGGGCGGATCGAGGCCGTGTTCCCGACGGGGAGCAACGATGTTTATGTCTGTCGGGATGAGGATCGGGAAATCCTGCTGCCCGCCGTCGGCGATGTCGTCCGAAGGATCGATACGGGTAGCGGCGTCATGGTGGTCCGGTTGCTGAAAGGGCTGGTTGAATCATGATCCGGTTCGATATTCTGACCGTCTTCCCGGAGATGTTTGTCTCTCCCCTGGGTTGCAGCCTTCTCAAAAAAGCCGCGGAACGCGGGCTGCTTTCGGTCCATCTGCACGACATCCGCAACCATGCCGAGGACAAACACCGCATGACCGACGACGCCCCTTACGGCGGCGGCGGCGGAATGGTCATGAAGGTTGAACCGATCGATCGGGCCCTGCAGTCCGTTCCACGGACCGGCGCCGAGACGCCGATCATCCTGATGACGCCCCAGGGCGAGCGGTTCTGCCAGAAGATGGCGGAAAAGCTGGCGGAATATCCGCAAATCATCCTGGTCTGCGGGCATTACGAGGGGGTCGACGAGCGGGTCCGGACGTACCTCGTCAACCGGGAAATCTCAATCGGCGATTATGTGTTGACCGGGGGCGAGCTGTCGGCGATGGTGATTGTGGATGCCGTTTCCCGTCTGGTTCCCGGAGTGTTGGGAAACAGCGAATCCGCGGCGACGGATTCCTTCTCGATGGGACTCCTGGAATATCCCCATTATACGAGACCCGCCGAGTATAGGGATTGGGGGGTTCCCGAACTGCTTCTCAACGGGAATCACCGGGAGATCGAGGAATGGCGACGCAGGGCGGCGATCTTGCGGACGAGAGAAAAGAGGCCCGATCTTTTCTTGGACGGCGTGCTGACGGCGCAAGAAAAAAAATGGCTTGAAGATCTTGCCGAATAAATACTTGAAAATGGATTCAAAAGAGAAAGTATAGACTATTACGAAGGAGCCAAGGTCATGAATGTAATGGAAATGCTGGAAAAAGAACAGATGCGGGGGGATATCCCCGATTTCAATACGGGAGACACCATCAAGGTGTTCGTCCGGATCGTAGAAGGCCAGAAACAGCGGATTCAGGCCTTTGAGGGGGTCGTGATCCGTCGGAGAAGGGGTGATGTCCGGTCCAACTTTACTGTTCGAAAAATCTCCTACGGGGTGGGGGTCGAAAAGACTTTCCCTCTCCATTCCCCTTCCATTGACCGGATCGAGGTCATCACCAGGGGCAAGGTGAGACGTTCCCGGTTGTATTACCTGCGGAGCCTGAGAGGAAAACAGGCCAGGATCAAAGAGGCCGGGAAAATCTAACACCTTGCAGCCAAGATTTCCAATGCCGGTGTAAGGGCGGCGGACGAGGGCGGTCCGGTGGATGAACGGCTTTGAAAACAAGGCCCGCGAATGCGGTTATCGGATGGTTGCCGGGATTGACGAGGCGGGCCGCGGTCCGCTGGCGGGGCCGGTCGTGGCGGCCGCGGTGATTCTGCCGCCCGGATATGAGCATCCCGAGATCAACGATTCGAAGAAGCTCTCTTCCCGGCAGAGGGTCAGACTGTACGGAATCATCCAACGCGATGCGATTTCCATCGGCGTCGGCCTCTGCGAGGCCTCCCTGATCGATCGCGTGAATATCCTTCAGGCGACGTTGATTGCCATGAAGGAAGCGGTTCTTGAACTTTTACCCTGTCCCGATTGTCTGCTGATCGACGGTCTGAACCGGATCGACCTCGCCATTCCTCAGGAGACGATCATCCGCGGCGATTCCCGAAGTATTTCGGTCGCTGCGGCATCCATCATCGCGAAGGTCTCGCGCGACCGTCTGATGGAGATGTACCACCGTCAATTCCCCCAATACAATTTCCTGCAGAACAAAGGATACGGCACGCGGGAGCATCGCGAGGCGATTCTGAAGTTCGGCCGTTGCAAGATACATCGCCGTTCTTTCCGGGTTCCCGAAATCGACGACCAGACCGTGATGGGAAAACTGGACCTCTGAAACCTACGGAATCTCAGCCATGTCGTTCGGACGGATACGCACGGGAAAACAGGGCGAAGATCTGGCAGCGGCCCATCTCGCGGAAGCCGGTTACCGGATTGTTGAGCGCAATTACCGATGTGTCTTCGGTGAAGTCGATATCGTTGCCGAGGATGGAGAGGCGCTGGTCTTCGTTGAGGTCAAGAGCCGACGCTCCGACGCATACGGCGATCCGCAACTGGCCGTCGGCCATGAGAAACAGAGGAAGATTTCCCGGATCGCGATGAATTATCTTTCGGAAAGAGGCTTGGAAGGGCGTCCGGCGAGGTTCGACATTGTTGCGGTCAAACTGCGGCCCTCGAACAACGCGATCGAACTCATCCGGAACGCCTTCGAACTTTGCTAGATTTTATCCCGTTTGCAAACCGGCCATTTGCTGAACGCATCCGCTGAACCGGGGGGGATAAACCCAGTGCACCGGATAGCGGATCAAGGTTGTTTTTTCGCCGGCGTGTCCGCTTCAATGGCCGGCAGATAAGCCGTGTAAATTGCTGCCGTCAATTCCGGCTCGTCTTCCCCCTTGCGGCTCCGATCAGGCTCTCCGTCTCCCATCGGCTGTTTCAGTTGAAATTGAGCCGTCCCTCTGGAGAATGGGACGGCTCAATGGGCATGTTCGGAGATGGCGACCGGTCGGTCTATTTATTTACCGCGTCTTTCAAACCTTTTCCCGCCTTAAATACGGGGACCTTCTTGGCGGCTATCTTAATGACCGCACCCGTCTGGGGATTCCTGCCTGCACGGGCTTTCCTCTTGCTGACGCCGAATGTGCCAAATCCTACCAGTGTGACGGCGTCCCCTTTTTTAAGCGCTTTCTGGATCGCCGCAAGCGCTGCGCCGACGGCCAGCTCCGCTTCCTTCTTGCTGCACGTAACCTTTGCCACTTCATCGATCAATTGCGCTTTGTTCATAACCACCTCCTGTTTTTGATTTTTATTTTCCCGCACCCGCTATGGGTGCGCCTATACCTGATCATTTTCCATAAATCAATCGAAATCAAGAAATTAAAGGATGGTTTCGGTTTAAAAGTGTCGCAGCGGCGGTTTTCCCACCGGATACACATTGAATCCGATATCAAAGCAGCGCTTGTGGTCCAAAATGTTCCGGCCGTCGAAAATAAAGGCGGGCTGGGCCATGCTTTCAAAAATCTTCTGGAAATCGAGTTCGCGATAGAGATGCCATTCGGTCAGTAGCGCAATGGCATGACATCCTTCCGCGGCGGCCACGGGATCCTCGACGTAACGAACCCGACCTTCCACGCCCGACAGATCGTTGCGGGCGTTTTTCAGCGCTTTCGGATCGGAGATCACGACTTCGGCCCGTTCTTCCAGAAGTCTCCGGGCGATAAAGATTGCAGGGCTCTCCCGGGTATCGCCGGTATTCGCCTTGAAAGCGAAACCCCAAAGGCAGATCCCCTTCCCCGCCAGGGTATTGAACATCGCCCCCATCATGTTCCGGATGAAACGCTCCTGCTGGTAGTCGTTGATCTTCACGACATTCTCCCAGTAATGGGCGACCTCTTCGAGACCGTAATACCGGCAGAGGTATACGAGGTTTAGAATGTCCTTTTTAAAGCAGGACCCGCCGAAGCCGATGCTGGCGTTCAGGAATTTGGGACCGATGCGGGTATCCATGCCGATCGCGCGGGAAACCTCGGCGACGTCCGCCTCGGTTTTCTCACAGAGGGCGGAGATGGCGTTGATCGAGGAGATTCTCTGGGCAAGGAAGGCGTTGGAGACCAGTTTGGAGAGTTCGCTGCTCCAGATGCCGGAGGTGATGATCCGCTCCCGCGGGACCCAGTTTGCGTAGATGTCCACCAGCGTCTGCCTGGCCTTCAGGCCGTTGTCCGTATCCCGTGAGCCGATCAGAATGCGATCCGGATGTTCCAGATCGCGGATCGCCGTTCCCTCCGCGAGAAATTCAGGGTTGGATAGAACGTCGAAGCAGATGCCGTTGTCCCGGCAGTTCAGGATCCGTTCCATCGCAAGGGCGGTTTTCACCGGAAGGGTGCTTTTCTCGATGACGATTTTGGAGGATTGGGAAAACTCCAGAATCTGGCGGGCGGTTTTTTCCCAGTACTGGAGATCGGCCGCCATTCCGGCGCCCAGGCCGAAGGATTTGGTCGGGGTGTTCACGCTGACGAAGATGATGTCGTTTTCCCGAATTCCCCTCTCGATGTCCGTGCTGAAGAAGAGGTTCCGGTTGCGCGTCGTCCGAACAAGTTCGTCCAGTCCGGGCTCGTAGATCGGGAGGTCGTCGGAGTTCCAGGCCGCGATCCGCTCCGGGTTGATGTCTACGACCATAACCCGGCAGTGGGGGCACTTGGCGGCGATCATCGCCATCGTGGGGCCGCCGACATAACCGGCTCCGATGCAGAGTATCGTTTTTTCAAAAGTCATGGCTTCCTCGCGAGAATAAGATTCCTCAGATCGCCTTCCGGAAGTAGGCGATGGTCTTTTCCAGTCCCTCGGAAAGGGGGATTCGGGGTTCCCAACCCAATTTTTCATGGGCCAGGGTGATGTCCGGCCGCCGCTGGATCGGATCGTCCTGGGGCAGCGGATTAAAAATGACGCGGGATCGGGAACCGGTCATCCGGATCACGGTTTCGGCCAACTGGAGGATGGTAAATTCCTGAGGCGTGCCGATGTTGACCGGGCCCGTGAATCCGTCCGGTGAATCCATCATCCGGATCAACCCTTCGATCAGATCGTCCACATAACAGAAGGAGCGGGTTTGCGAACCGTCGCCGTACACGGTGATCGCTTCCCCCTTGAGGGCCTGGACGATGAAGTTGCTGACGACGCGCCCGTCGCGCACCGCCATCCTCGGGCCGTAGGTGTTGAAGATCCGGACGATCTTCACATCCACGTGGTTTTGGCGGTGATAATCCATCATCAGGCATTCGGCGGCACGCTTTCCCTCGTCGTAGCAGCTTCGGATGCCGATCGGGTTGACGCGACCCCAGTACCCCTCTTGTTGCGGATGGACCTGCGGATCGCCATACACCTCCGAGGTCGATGCCTGCAGAATCCGGGCCTTCACCCGCTTGGCGAGCCCCAGGGTGTTGACGGCGCCCATCACGTTGGTCTTGATCGTCTTGATCGGATTGTACTGGTAGTGGACGGGGGATGCCGGACAGGCGAGATTGTAGATCTGATCCACCTCGATGTAGATCGGATTGGTGATATCGTGGCGGATATATTCAAAATGGGGATTTCCCAGGAGATGGAGGATGTTTTCTTTGCTGCCGGTAAAAAAATTGTCCAGGCAAAGGACCTCCTGTCCTTCGGCGATCAAGCGATCGCAGAGGTGCGATCCGAGAAAACCGGCGCCGCCGGTGATCAGAATGCGCTTCATGTGGCCTGTTACCCCCGAGATAAATAAATGTTTTCGGTCATTTCCAATTTCTTGCTGCCGCCGCCCGCGGAACCTTGTTTCTCTGGCCTTTCTCCGGGGAAATTGCTATAAATCACAGAGGGATTTTATATGTCAATCAAATTATCGTTCTGCAAACGATTTTTCGGGAATTCGGCCTGTTTATGAGAAAAAACCTTCCACAACGCAGCGGCGGCCGCCGACGGACGCCACTCGATCGCCCGCCGATTCTCGAAAGACGGGACAAGCGACCGGAAGCGGAAGAATCCGAAAAGAGGGGAACGCTGTATGTCGTGGCCACTCCGATCGGAAACCTGGAGGATATCACCCTCCGGGCGATTCGCATTCTCAAGGAGGTCCGCCTCATTGCGGCCGAGGACACCCGGCGAACGAGGATTCTGCTCGATCAATACGCCATTTCCACGCCGTTGACCAGTCTTTATGATCAGAATGAAATGAAGAAGAGCGGATTTCTTATCGCGAAGCTGCTTCAGGGGCTGGATGTGGCCTATGTTTCGGACGCCGGCACGCCGGGGATCTCCGATCCCGGTTATATTCTTGTCCGGGAAGCGCTCACCCGGGAAATCCCGGTGGCGCCGATTCCCGGGGCATCCGCGCTGATCGCGGCGCTGAGCGTGTCCGGTCTGCCGATGGACAGCTTCATATTTTTTGGGTTTCTGCCGTCAAAAGCCGTTCGGCGCCGACAGTTTTTGAACTCGTTGCGCCAGGAGGAAAGGACGCTCATCTTTTACGAATCTCCACATCGGTTGCTTGCGTCCCTGAAGGATATTGAGGGGGCTTTCGGTGATCGGGAAGTGGTCGTTTCCCGGGAGATGACCAAGATCCATGAGGAGTTTCTGCGGGGATCGCCTGGGAGGTTGATCGCCGGGATGGAGGAAAGAGCGATCAAGGGAGAAGTGACCCTGATCGTAGCGGGCCGAACCGGGGGGACTGCGGAACCTTCCGACGCCGAGCTCCTCGATCTCTGCGGGCAACTGCGGCGGGACACCGAAGAACAACTGTCGCTTCGCGACACAGCGGACAGGATTGCGCGACAAACCGGAGTCTCGCGGCGGCGGATCTACCGGCTCTTACTATTTCCTTGAACTGTCCGCGGAGGTGTGATAACGGTCGGCGTCAAGATCAAAAGCCGCAAATATGAAAGAAGCGAACGCAACGACGGACCTCTGGACGGCGATCTGGGAGGAGGGTTCGGTTTTGGCGGATGATTTTTCAGAGAAAGACCGGGATGGGATCATGAGGATCGGGGGACGCGTATTGGGACCGGAAGACAAGATCCACGACCTTGTTGACCCCCTGGACTTGACAGCGGGGATCTCCGGAAAAATCCCGGGAATGAAATCGGGACCTGAAAAAATTTATGATCTTGTGGATGTGATCGAAAGAAAACCCAGAATGGCCGTTGTCGATACGGGTCTTCACGACGAGATCATGAAACGCGCGGTGGAAATTGCGGAAAAGATTGCCCGCGAGGTGATTCCCGATATCGCCGAGCGTGTCATCCGTGAGGAAATCGAGAGGCTAAAAAGACCCGTCTGAGGGATTTGGCTTGATGTCGAAAGGCTTTCGTCCGTTATTTTTGCTGATGGGGTTGTTTTTCTTGGCGGGCTGCGCCGGGAAAATTCCCCACATGCTTGCGGCCGATTACGCCGAAAAGAAGCCGCGGCTCATTGCCGTCATGCCCGTTCGGAACCTGGCAGCAGACGCCGGTACGGCTTCCGTGCTGCGGGAGAAGTTGATCGACGAACTTTATTTCAAGGGCTATCCGAAGGTTCCGTCCAAATGGATCGATGAGCGGCTGGCCGCATTCCCCGAGAATGGCGCAAATCAGTCGCCGAATTCACTGGGTGAATCGCTGAACGTCGATTCCCTGCTCTACACCACACTGAAGGAAGGCTTGCGGCCCGTCACCTTGTTGTATTCCCCGGTTGCGGTTGATGCGGAGTTTGAATTGAAGAGCGTGAAGACGGGAGAAAGCCTCTGGCGGGTTCAACATCGCGTGGTCTACCGCAATTATGGGTTCTCACGGACAAGTCTGGAGTTGAAAACCTGGCAGGTGTACGAATCGGCGATCCAGGAGGTCTTGAATCGCGCGCTGGCAACATTGCCGGATGGACCGTAGTGATCGATTCCCGATGGGTGGTCGATATTTTGAAGCATGAACATACCGAATCTGATAACGCTGTTGCGCATCATGCTTGTTCCGGTCATCGTCATCCTGCTCATCCAGGGTTCTTTCTTCAAGGCGTTGATCGTCTTTATCGTGGCGAGCCTTTCCGACGCCCTCGACGGATTTCTGGCCCGGTTTCTGAAACAGCAGACCGTTCTGGGGGCCTATCTTGATCCGATTGCCGACAAGGCGCTGCTGGCCAGTTCTTTCGTAACCCTCTCGGTTCTTCACGTCATTCCGAGCTGGCTCGCCGTGATTGTGATCAGCCGCGATCTCATCATTCTTCTCGGAATCCTGGTGCTGTCGATCATGTCGATCAACGTGGAAATCAGACCGGCTTTCGTCAGCAAAATCACGACGGCCATGCAGTTGATCACGGTTTTGTTGGCCCTTTCCAGTCGTTGTTTTCCGATCGGGATCGGTGAAATGTGGATTTTGGCCGCCTATTGGATTACGGCGCTTTTTACCATCCTTTCCGGCTTTCATTACATGATGAGGGGGATGGAACTCATCAATCACGACAGCTGAGAATGGCGTTTGTCTCTTGCACGCCAGCGGCACGTGTTATGCCCAATGCGTTCATGGGGTAGTTTCGGATGCGTGGGGTTTTCAGGAGGAGATGGAAATGAACGGTGCTCAGGCTCTGGTCGAAATGCTGAAGGCGTACCAGGTGGAGCTGGTGTTCGGCGTTCCCGGAGACACCAGCCTTCCGCTGTATGAAGCCCTCCACAATGCCGCTCCGGCCATCCGGCACGTCCTTGCCCGGGACGAGAGATCGGCCACATTCATGGCCGACGCCTACGCCAGGCTGGCGCACAAGCCGGGGATTTGCGAGTGCCCCAGCGGCGCGGGACCGCTGTATTCGGTTCCCGGCATCGCCGAAGCCAATGCCTCCTCCATACCGGTGATCCTGATCACCTCCGATATTCCGCTGGCCGGCGAAGGCAAACAGACCATTACCGAGCTGGATTGTCAGAAATTGTTTGATTCCATCACCAAGTGGTCGAGTGTCTTGAAGAGCGTTGTAAAAGTTCCCGAAGTGGTCAGACGCGCCTTCCGAATTGCCACCACCGGTCGTCCCGGCGCAATCCATCTGGCCTTTCCTAAAGAGGTCATGACCGGGGAGCTGGCCGATGGCGGAGGAGATCTGTATGCCGAACCGGAGTGTGCAATCTATCCCGCCTACCGTACCCGCGGCGCTCGCGGGGAGCTCGAAAAAACGGTGGACTACCTGATCGGCGCCGAAAGACCGATCATCATCGCCGGCGGCGGGGCCAACCATTCACAGGCAGGGAATGCCATTGTCGATCTCGCCGAATGGCTATCGATTCCGGTGGTGACGACGATTTCCGGCCAGGGGCTGCTTGCCGATGACCATCCGCTGGCGTTGGGTGTGATCGGCGACAACGGTTTCCATCCTCATGCCCACCGGGCGGTCGAGGAAGGAGACGTTCTTCTTTACGTGGGCTGCAAGATGGGTTCCGTTTCCACCATCCATTGGACGATGCCCTCCCGCAAACCGGAGCGGAAGATCATCCAGATCGACCTCAATCCGGAAATGCTGGGCAACAACTTTCAAAACACGCTGAGCGTTGCCGGAGACGCCAGGCTGATCATGGAGGATCTGTCCGTTTTGATCCGGGGGAAAACGCCCCGGCGAACGGCATCGGACAGAATCCGCAAACTGAATGAGGAAAGAAGCGGATTCTGGGAAGCCGCCGAGAGCGAGTTTGTATCGGGAAAGACCCCACTCAAGCCGCAACGGATCATCGCTGCGCTGAACAAGAGGATGCCCAGTGTCTCCGTCGTGATTGCCGATGCCGGCACGCCGACGCCCTATACCACCCGTTACCTGAAACTCCGGGGCAACGGCTCCCGCTTTCTGATTCCCAGGGCCTATGGGGGATTGGGTTACGCCATCCCCGCCGTGGTGGGGGCCCACTTTGCCCGCCCCGACGCGCGTTTGATCGGGCTCTTCGGTGACGGAAGTCTGGGCATGTCCGCGGGCGAGCTTGAAACACTGGTCCGGTTGAACATCCCGGCCGTCCTGATTCACTTTAACAACAGCATGTTCGGATGGATCAAGTGCCTCCAGAAACTCCATAGCGGCGAGAAGTACCTCTCCGTGGACTTCACGCCCGGCCGTCCGGCCTTGGTGGCAAAGGGATTCGGAATGGAGGCGCTGGAAATCAGAACGACCGCGGAATTGGAAGCGGGTCTTGACGTGGCATTTGCCCAAAACGGTCCGATCTTCCTGGACGTGGTTTCAGAGACGGAGGTGGATCAGCTTCCGCCGGTTTATACATGGCACCGGGCGGCCGAAAAACTGGGTAAAAACCGCAAGAGTTAGATTGCCCAAGCGGTCAGTGGGAACGGCATTCGGTCCGAATGCCGACGACCGGAACACCGTTCCCGATGGCATGAAACAGAATACATTTCACAATAGAGGAGGGAAAGATGAAGCTGAATAAGAGTATTCTTGCTGGTTTGTTCGTGATGGCATTGGCTGTGTTCAACCTGATCGGGCCGGCGACGGTTTCGGCCGCCGAGGCGTTAAAGCCGATTACCATGACCTGGGTTGCCGGCGGGGTCGGCGGAGGTTGGTACGTGCAGGCCGGCGGCATCGCCCGAATGATCACGGAAAAGGAACCCAAGATCGTAATCAAGGTTGTCCCTGGCGGTGGCGTGGTCAATCCGGTCCGGGTTTCCAGCGGAAAAGACGATCTGGGATGGGGGATCACGTTTGTGGACAAGATGGCTTACAGCGGAATGGCGCCTCTCTTTGAGAAGCCCAACCCGGACGTCCAGGCCGTGGGCGGCATCTTCGGAACCTACACGGTTCATTTCGTGGCGGCCCAGGACAAGGGGATGAAGACGGTGGCCGAGCTGGCCGCAATGGTCAAGGCCGGCAAGGCGGTGAATGTGGCCGCGCCGATGAAGGGAACGTCTGACCTACCTCTGATTGAAAACATCTTGGCCTTCTACGGGGTATCGCTGGATGCCATTCATAAGGCCGGGGGGAAGGTTCACCAGGCGGTCTATGCCGATATGGTCAGTCTGTACAAGGATCGGCATGTCGATTTCGTTTTCACCCACCTGGCCATACCGGCGGCGGCCGTAACGGAGATGTTCGTGAGCCGTGCCAGTGTTGTTCTGAGTGTTTCCGACGCTTGTGTCGATAAACTCGCCAAGGACCTGGGAACACTGGGGAGGGATTCGGGTCATCAACTCATTCCCAAGGGCACCTACAAGGGACAGGCTGAAGACGTGATGGCGGTGGTCAGCACCGGCGAGCTTTTGGTCGGCAAGAAGGTTCCGGAAGATGTGGTTTACACGATCACCAAAATTCTCTGTCAGCATGTGGGCGAGCTCCACAAGATCAACAATGCCAACCGGACCTTCATTCCGGAAAAGGGCTGGATGCATGTCGCGGTTCCCCTCCATGCGGGGGCGGCGAGATTTTATAAGGAAGCCGGTTACATGAAATAATGTCGAAGAGTGGTTTGCCGGGGGCCCCCTGTGGGTGGGGCCCCCGGCAACAGGGGGCTATTTGATTGCGTCCCTGATTTCCGCCTGAAACGATGAAGACGGTTAAGGGTCGTGGAACGGTGAAGGTTACGCGCCTCATTTGTGAGGATGTCGGCGCTTTATCCTTCAGGAATCGAGGGCCGCGGGGAGAGGGCATTGGGTAAAAAAAGGGAGACGACTCATTGAGGACATTTACGGGATGGAAAAAGGCGGCAACAGGCATCTGGCTGACGGTGGTTTCGATTTTTGCGCTCTACACGGCGACCTTCGGCATCATGCAGCCCAGAATGCAGCGCGGGGTTCATCTTCTGTTCCTGTTGCCGATGGCCTTCATCCTCTTTCCGGCGAACAAGAAAAATCCGTCCGATCGAATACCGCTTTATGACGGGGTTCTGGCCTTCCTGGCCTTGTTTCCCCCCCTCTATCTAATGTTCAGCAACGACGCGCTTGCCATGCGGTTCGAGTTCGTCGATCCCTTGACGACTCTGGAGATGGCGCTGGGTCTCTTGAACATCCTCCTGCTGCTGGAGGGGATTCGCAGGGCAGTGGTTCCGGCCATGTCCATTCTGATCGGCGGTTTTTTTCTCTATCTCTATGCCGCGCCGCACTTGTCCGGCGTTTTTTACTGCAAGCCGCTGCCCTTGGCTGAGTTCATCGAGATGGAGTATATGCTCACCGATTCAGGTATCTACGGATCCATTACCGGCATCTCAGCCACCTTTGTCGCCCTTTTCGTCATTTTCGGTTCCATCATGGAGGGAACGCAGACCGGAAAGTTTTTCACCGACCTTGCATGCCGGCTGGCCGGCAAGAGCCGGGGTGGGCCGGCCAAGGTCGCGGTCGTCAGCAGCGCCTTTTTCGGATCGATCAGCGGCGTTGCGGCGGCCAACGTCTACGCGACGGGGACCTTCACGATTCCGATGATGAAACGGCTGGGCTACCGCCCGCAATTCGCAGGCGCGGTGGAGGCGGTCGCCTCCAGCGGCGGGCAGTACATGCCGCCGATCATGGGGGCCGGCGCGTTCGTCATGTCGGAAATCACGAACATCCCTTATCTGGATATCTGCCTTGCCGCCGCGCTGCCGGCACTGGCCTACTATGCCAGCCTCGTTATCCGCGTGCACTTCATCGCTGTCAAGGACAACCTCACGGGGATGAAGGAAGAGGATATGATGGTTCCGCTTTCGGTCATCATCAGAGACGCCTATCTTCTGATCCCGCTCGTTGGGCTGGTTTTCATGCTTGTTGTCGGCTACTCGGTATTCATGTCGGCCATGGCGGCGATCGCACTCTCCTTCGTGATCAGTTTTTTCAAGAAGAAGACCGCGATGACGCCCAGGAGGCTTTTTGAGGCATTGCGTTCAGCCGGGCAGAACATGATTATGATCGCGTTGGCCTGCGCGGGCGCAGGGATGATTGTGGCCATCGTGACCCATACCGGTCTGGCACTCGGCATCGCGACGGTGATCACCAACTGGTCGGGAGGCCAACTGCTTCCGGCGATGATGCTGATCATGGTCACTTCGATCATCCTGGGCATGGGCATGCCCTGCACCCCGGCCTACATCGTGGCCATCACGATCGGCGGCCCGGCCCTGGTGTCCCTGGGCATCAACCTGCTGGCGGCCCACCTGTTCGTCTTCTACTTTGCCATTCTGGCGGAGGTCACGCCGCCGGTCTGCATTCCGGCCTATTGCGGGGCCTCGATCGCCGGCGCGAAACCTCTGCAAACCGGCTTCGAGGCCTTCAAGATGGCCGTTGTCGCCTTCACGATCCCCTACATCTTCGTCTTTAACCATGCCCTGCTGCTGAAGGGAGGTGTGGCGGAGACCTTGTCGCTGCTTCTGGTGATCATCATTTCCGTCGTTTTCCTGTCCGCCGCGGTGACAGGCTACTTTATCCGTCATCTCAACCTGATCCTGCGGCTGTTCATGTTCGTGCTGGCGGCCGGGGGAATCGTACTATGTACCCAACGGGCAATCGTTGGCCAGCCGATCACGCTTGCGGCAGCCGCGGCTGTGACCGTGGCGTTCCTGCTGTGGTGGGCCATGGCCCTGAAGCGGGAGAAAAGGCAGGCGATTACGCTGGGTACATAACGGCGAAGATGACGGCCAAATGTAGCGGGGGATATTCCTTCAACGCGCATTTTCCGAACGGGAGCAATCGCTTGGCAGAGACGGAGGAAACAACGACCGGCAGGGAGGAGATCGGGATCATCATGCTGGACACGGTTTTCCCCAGGATCCTTGGGGACATCGGGAACGCCGGCACCTTTCCCTTTCCGGTCCGCTATAAGATCGTTCGGGGCGCTTCGCCGCAACGGGTGGTGAAAGAGGCCGATTCCCGATTGCTGGGACCGTTTCTCGATGCAGCCCGGAGCCTGGAAAGCGGGGGAGTGAAAGCGATTGCCACCAGTTGCGGCTTCCTGGCCATGTTCCATCGGGAGCTGGCCGATGCGGTGGATATCCCGGTATTCAGCTCCAGTCTGTTGCAGGTGCCCATAGCGCATGCGATGATCAACAACCGGAGGCGGAAGGTGGGTATTTTGACGGCCAGCGCAGCGTCCCTGACGAACCGGCATTTCGCCGGCGTCGGCATCGAAGATATTCCGGTCGTCGTGATGGGCATGGAAGACGCGGAGGAGTTCACCGCCGCCTTTATCGAAGGGAAACCGTCCCTGGATCCGGAGAAGGTCAGGAAAGAGATGATCCGCGCGGCGGAGCGGATGGCCTTCTTGCATCCGGACATCGGCGCGCTGGTGCTGGAGTGCACGAACATGCCCCCCTACGCCAAGGCGGTCCAGCAGGTGTTGAACGTGCCCGTTTTTGATGTGGTGACCATGGTCCGTTATATTCATGAATCCCTGGAACGGGAGGAGTTTCTACGGTCTGCGTAAAAGATCGTCATTGATTCTTGCGCGGAAACGGGGAAGGACGAAAACCGTCATTGGTTTGGACAATTTGGGAAGGATATTTTCATGCGGGTCGCAAAACATCCCATCCTGGGTGATGACCGTCGGAAGCGGGATGCCGCCATCATCGTTGATGGAAACCGGGTGGACGCCATTACGGGGGAGCCCATTGCCGCGGCGCTTCTGGCAGCGGGGATCCGCAAATTCCGGGTCACTCCCCGCTTCGGCAGCCCCCGGGGCCTCTTCTGCGGGATCGGGCGCTGTATCGATTGCGTGATGACCGTGGACGGCCAACCGAATGTCCGCACCTGCGTGACCCCCGTCAAGGACGGGATGATCGTCGAGACCCAAGCCGGGCTTGGAAAGTGGGCGGACGAACCATGAAGACAACGCAAGTGGCCGTGATCGGCGCCGGACCAGCCGGGCTGGCGGCGGCCATTGAAGTGGCACGCGCTGGGGGCTCCGTCACCGTGATCGACGAAAACGCCAAACCGGGCGGGCAGCTCTTCAAACAGATCCACAAATTTTTCGGTTCCCGGGAGCACCGGGCAGGGGTGCGCGGTTTTCACATCGGCGAACAGCTCCTGGCCGAAACCGAAAGGCTGGGCGTGGAAGTACTCCTCGATTCTCCTGTATACGCCCTCTTCCCCGACAAAGCCGTGGGTTATATCCATGACGGGAAGGAAGTTTGCCTGAAGGCCGAAAAAATCATCATTGCCGCGGGAGCGGCGGAAAACGCCCTGGCCTTTCCGGGGAGCACGCTGCCCGGAGTCATGGGCGCCGGCGCCGCGCAGACCATGATCAATGTCCACCGGGTTCTGCCCGGAAAGAGGATATTGATGATCGGTTCGGGAAACGTCGGACTCATTGTGTCTTATCAGTTGATGCAGGCGGGCGCCGATGTCGCGGCGCTGATCGAAGCGGCGCCGCAGATCGGCGGGTATGGCGTTCATGCCGCCAAGATCCGGCGGGCGGGCGTTCCCATCCATCTGTCCCATACGGTCAAACGAGCCATGGGCAAAGATCAGGTGGAATCTGTGGAAATTATGAAAATGGACGGCCGCTGGCAACCCGTGGCCGGTTCGGAAAAGATTCTGGTGGTGGATACGGTGTGCATTGCCGTGGGGCTGACCCCGCTGACGGAGCTTGCCTGGTTGATGGGGTGTGAATTTGCCTTTGTCCCCGGTCTCGGGGGTCATGTGCCGAAGCATGACCTGAACATGGAGACGACCGTGCCGGGCGTTTTCGTTGCCGGCGACATCTCGGGCGTGGAGGAGGCCAGCACGGCCATGGAGGAGGGGCACCTCGCCGGAACGGCCTGCGCCGAAGCCCTGGGGCTCCTCGACGGCCGGAAGGCCCTCGAACTCAAAACCGTCATCCGGGACCGCATGAACGCCCTGCGAACCGGGCCTTTCGGCGAGGGCCGCAGGAAAGCAAAAGAATGTCTCATCGCCCTGTCTCAGAAGGGGGTGGCATGAAGAGCGGCGTAAGGTACACGGGCATCCCTTCGGAGGAGGAGCTCCGGGCGAGCCCGGGAGTGCCGAGCCCGGAGCGGCTGGAGCAGGGGCCCGTGGCCTTCATCGAGTGCGTCCAGGAGATCCCCTGCAATCCCTGCGAGGAGGCCTGCCCATTCGGCGCGATCACGGTAGGAGAGCCGATCACCAACCTGCCGGTGCTGCACGGCGACAAGTGCACCGGTTGCGGGGTGTGCATCGCCCAGTGTCCGGGTTTGGCGATTTTCAAGGTTCATCTCCGCTACACCGAGACGACCTCTCTGGTGGAATTTCCCTACGAATACTGTCCGCTGCCCCGCAAGGGGGATCGTGTGCCCTGCGGCGACCGGAAAGGGGATTATGTGGCCGACGGCCTGGTCGTCAGTGTGAAGAATGCCAGGGGCAACGACGGCACGGCCGTGGTTGCAGTGGAGGTTCCCCGGGCTTGTTGTCTGGAGGTCAGAACCATCTGCCGGAAGGAGTATCGCTGACATGGCCGAGCAGGACGAGCAGGTTTACATCTGCCGGTGCGAGGAGGTGACCCGGGAGGAGATCGAGCAGGTCATCCGGGACGGGGCGATCACCCTGGCGGGCGTCAAGAAGAGAACCCATGCGGGCATGGGCCTCTGTCAGGGCAGAACCTGCCGAAGACTCATCGCCAATATGCTGGCGTGCAGCCGGGACCCGGCGCAGATCCTGCCCTCGACTTTCCGTCCCCCCGTCCGCACCGTCCGGATCGACGAAATCGCCCAGGGGGATGAGGAATGACCGGTAAAGCGGATGTGATCGTGGTCGGCGGGGGGGTCATCGGCACCTCCGTGGCCTATCAATTGGCCAAGAGGGGTCAAAAGGTCATTCTGGTGGAAAAGAAAGACCTTGCCTCGGGGGCCTCCGGCTCCTGCGATACCAGCATCTTCCTGCAGTCCAAGAACGCCGGGATCCATTTGCAGCTGGCTCTGGCCAGCGCCGAAATCTTCAAGGGCTTGCGGAATGAGCTGGAGCACGATATCGAATACCACAACAAGGGCGGCATGATCCTCATCGAAACAGCCGAAGAGATGAAGGTCATGGAGGGTTTTGTAACCTGTCAGCAAGAGACGGGACTGCAGGTCGAGATCATCGACCGCAAGGAGGCTTCCAAACGGCAGCGTGGCCTGGCGGAACACTTGGCGGGTTCCACGTACAGTTCCCAGGACGGCGATGTCAACCCCATTGAACTCACCCTCGGCTTTGCAAAAGCCGCGCGAAAGCTGGGTGTGGGGGTTCTTCTGGAGACGGAGGTGACCGGCTGCATCATCACCGGCGGGCGCGTGCAGGGGATTGAAACCTCGCGGAGGCCGATATACGCCCCGGTCGTGGTGAACGCCGCTGGGGCCTGGGCGCCCATCCTCGGAAAGATGGCCGGGTTGGACCTGCCCATCCGGCCGCGGCGGGGACAACTGATGATCACCGAACCCGTGGCGCCGTATATCGCCCAGCAGATTCTGTCCGCTTCCTACATTGTCGCCAAATACAACGCCGACAAACTGAAGGATTCCAAAAGCAAGGCCGTGCAGCTCGGCGTGGGCCTGTCGCTCAGCCAGACCCAGAAGGGGAACATCTTCATTGGGGGAACACGCGAATTCGTCGGTTATGATGTCCGGAATACCCACGACGGCATTCAGGCGGTCCTCAAAAACGCCGTCCGGTTGGTCCCCGGATTGGGATCGATCCATATCATCCGTACCATGGGCGGCCTGAGGCCGTACACCCCCGATGGTCTCCCGCTGATCGGCTATGTGGATGATCTGGAAGGATATTTCATGGCCGCGGGCCATGAAGGGGACGGCATTGCGCTGAGCCCGGTCACCGGAAAAATCGTGGCCGACCTGATTGTCGACGGCGGGACCTTCATGGATGTTTCGGCGCTGAGTCCCAACCGGTTTGCTTTATTCGCAAAATGCCCGACCTGATCCGGCGGTGTCGAAACCTACGTTGAGTCGAATCCGAAGGCGGTTGAAATGATATTTGCCTTGACATCACTGTATTTTCTTGTTAGGTAAGGCGCCCTCTCCGATGGGGAGCATCGTAGGCACGTAGCTCAGGGGGAGA
>DIKL01000123.1:0-20538 GCA_002424545.1 Syntrophaceae bacterium UBA5619 | reverse complement strand
AAATCCCTGCGTGCCTACCATTTTTCACAATGGATTTGACCTTTCAAGGGATGATGTTTCGGAAGTCGAGCTGGATCGGTAGAAACGTCTTTGGCGGTCGGCAGGTCTTGATGGGGGCATCATTGCATAGTGCTGATGCCCTTTCTTCGTAGGGACGGGGTGATGGCGGAGCGGATTCAGATAACCTTGCCGGATGGGAAACAGGTGTTGCATCCCTTCGGCGCAGTCGTTGGGGAAATCCTTGCGGGCATCGACGATACGGCGAAGTCCCGTTCCACGGTGGCGGCGAAGGTGAACGGCGTCCCGGTCGATTTGAGCCGCCGAGTAACCGCCGATGCCGTTGTCGGCCCGATCGATGCGGCAACGCCGGACGGGCTCTCCATTCTTCGGCACAGCATGTCCCATGTGATGGCGCAGGCGGTCCAGGACTGCTTCCCCGGCGTTCAGGTGAGTATCGGACCTTCGATCGAAGATGGGTTCTATTACGATTTTGATTATGCGGAGACCTTCACACCGCAGGACCTCGAAAAGATTGAAGAACGGATGCGGCAGATCGCGGCGGCGGATATCCCTTTCGAACGCCGCGAGGTGAGCCGGGCGGAGGCATTGGCGCTCTTTCAAGAGAAGGGGGAAACCTACAAAGTCGAATTGATCAATGATCTGCCCTCCGATGTGCAGACGGTCAGTCTATACGCCGAGGACGGCTACGTTGATCTGTGCCGCGGACCCCATATTCCGTCCACCGGCATGATCCGGGCCTTCAAGCTCCTCAGCGTCGCCGGCGCCTACTGGCGGGGGGACGAGCGCAACAAGATGCTCCAGCGGATTTACGGGACCGGCTTCGCGACGCAGGAGGCGCTTGACGACCATCTGCGGATCCTCGAAGAGGCCCGCAAGCGCGACCACCGCCGTCTCGGAAGAGAACTGGACCTGTTCCAGATCAACGAGGAGGCGGGTGCCGGCCTGGTCATCTGGCACCCCAAAGGCGCCCTGCTGCGAACGATCATCGAGGACTGGGAGCGGAAGGAACACCTCAAGCGCGGCTATGACATCGTCATCGGCCCCCAGATCCTCAAGGCCGAGCTCTGGAAACGTTCGGGACATTTCGATCACTACCGGGATCACATGTACTTCACCGAGGTGGACGAGCAGTCCTACGGGATCAAGCCGATGAACTGCCTTGCCCATATGCTGATCTACAAGTCGAAGATCCGCTCGTACAGGGATTTGCCGTTGCGATACTTCGAGTTGGGGACGGTCCACCGCCACGAAAAGGCCGGTGTGCTCCACGGCCTTCCGAGGGTGCGGCAGTTCACGCAGGACGACGCCCATATCCTTTGTACGCCAGGGCAGCTCAACGGCGAGATCCGGGCCATTGCCGATTTCGTCGGCTACGCCATGGGCATCTTCGGTTTTGAATACGAGGTGGAGCTTTCCACCCGACCGGAGCATTCCATCGGGTCCGACGAAGATTGGGAGCTGGCCACCCGCGCGCTGGAAGGCGCATTGAAGGACAACGGCATGGCCTACGAGGTCAACGAAGGCGACGGGGCCTTCTACGGACCGAAGATCGATTTCAAACTGAAGGACGCCCTGAAGCGGAAATGGCAGTGTGCGACGATTCAGTGCGATTTCACCCTGCCCGAGCGCTTTGAACTGAGCTATATCGGCGAGGACGGCGAGAAGCACCGGCCGGTCATGCTCCACAGGGTGATTCTGGGGTCCATCGAGCGTTTCATAGGGGTCCTCATCGAACAGCATACGGGGGCCTTTCCCCTCTGGCTGTCGCCTGTCCAGGCGGTCCTGGTGACCGTGACGGAGAAACATATCCCCTGGGGAGAGGAGGTCCGAAAGCGCCTCCTCGATGCGGATATCCGCGCGGAGGGTGATTTCCGGAACGAGAAATTGGGGTATAAGATCCGCGAGGCCCAGATGCAAAAAACGCCTTACATGCTCGTGATCGGCGATCGGGAAGTGACCTCCGGTCAGGTTTCGCCGCGGCAGAGAGACGGCAAAAACCTCGGTTCCATCGACGTGGAGGCTTTCATCGCCCTTGTACGTGAACAGTGTGCACAGTATCGATAGTTTCTTTGACGCAGGGAGGTGACCCATCGCTAAGGATTTGAGGATCAATCGGGAGATCAGGGCCGCGTCGGTTCGAGTGATCGACATGGAGGGGAAGCAATTGGGTGTCATTTCCCTGGCGGATGCCCTGGCGGAAGCGGCCAAGGCGGGATTGGATCTGGTGGAGGTATCCCCCACCGCCGCGCCTCCAGTCTGCAGGATCATGGATTACGGCAAGTTTCGGTATCAGCAGAGCAAGAAGGTTCAGGTCTCCAAAAAGAGCCAGACCGTCATCCAGGTGAAGGAGATCCGTATCCGTCCGAAAACGGAGGCACATGACCTTGAGGTCAAGATCAAGCACGTTTTGAAATTTCTCGCGCAGCACAACAAGGTCAAGATCTCCATGATGTTCCGCGGACGCGAGATTGCCTATACGGACATCGGTCGCAAGATCATGGAGAATATCAAAAACACCCTTGGCGACGGTTGCGTGATCGATCAACAACCGAAACTGGAGGGGAGAAGCATGGTCATGGTTCTCTCGCCGAAAAAGTGAGCGGATCCGCAGCGCCGGATCGCCGGCGGAATGTTCAGGGATGTAATCATAACCTGGGCCGTGAAGCAGGTCCAGTACCTTAAGAATAGGGGTGAAGCGATGCCAAAGATGAAGACACATCGGGGAGCGGCGAAGCGATTTTCCTTAACCGGAACGGGAAAGATCAAGAGGAGCAACGCCAATACCAGCCATATCTTGACGCCGAAAACGACGAAGCGAAAGCGACAGCTTCGGAAATCGGTCATTCTCGACAAGACGAACGAGAAGTCTATGCGGAAACTGATTCCGTATCTGTAGAAGCGGGGAGAAGATCCAAGCGGGAAGCACGGAGGTTTCGTCGCCTTGCCTGTTATGCCCCGCGCCGCACATGAGGAAGATGAGGAGATAAGCCATGCCGAGGGTAAAGAGGAGCCTGACGGCTCATAAAAAACGGAGAAAGATCCTGAAGGCAGCCAAGGGATTTTTGCTTTCCAGGAGCAAGCTGCTGCGAACGGCCACGGAGGCTGTGAACCATGCCATGGTGTACGCCTACCGCGACAGAAGGGTCAGAAAACGAGAGTTTCGGCGGTTGTGGATCGCCAGAATCAATGCCGCGGCAAGGATGAATTCAATATCGTACAGCCGTCTGATCTACGGAATACACAAGGCGGGTGTCGAGATCGACCGCAAGGTTCTTGCCGATCTGGCCATTCATGATCCCCGCGGATTTTCGGAAATCGCAACCATCGCAAAGGGTGAGCGGGAGGCATGACCGGAGAGCTTGAGGTCCTTCGGGATCAAGCCGAAGCGGAGCTCCGGAAGGCCGGAACGGAAGAGGAGATTCAGGCCGTCCGAACCCGCTTTCTCGGTCGTAAGGGCCTGCTGACCGGGTTGCTCCGCAACATCGCGACGGTGGCGCCCGAGGACAGACCCCAATTCGGCAAAGACTGCAACGAAGTCAAGGAGCTCCTTTCCGCCCGAATCGATCAGGTTCTTGCGGAAATGGCGGCTTCCGGGAAAGAACAGGCCATTCTCCGCGACAGGATTGATATCACGCTCCCCGGAAGGGTCGTCCGGCACGGCCGTCTTCATCCGGTCACGCAGGTTCAGGAAGAGATCTGCCGAATTTTCGCCGGTCTGGGTTTCTCGACGGTGGAGGGACCGGAGGTCGAGCTCGATTACTATAATTTCGAAGCGTTGAATATCCCCAAGGACCATCCGGCGCGGGACATGCAGGACACCTTCTACGTCGAGGACAGCATTGTCTTGCGCACCCACACCTCCCCGGTCCAGGTCCGAATCATGGAAAAGACAAGGCCGCCGGTGCGGATTCTCTCCCCCGGGCGGGTCTATCGTCGCGATTCCGATGTTTCACACACCCCGATGTTTCACCAGATTGAGGGCCTCCTCGTGGACCGAGGAATTACCTTCGGCGATCTGAAGGGGGTCTTGACGGTTTTCCTTCGACAGATGTTCGGCGAGGATACGGCGCTCCGTTTCCGTCCCAGTTTTTTCCCGTTTACGGAGCCGAGCGCGGAAGTCGACATCCGCTGCGTCATGTGCGGCGGCAAGGGGTGTCGGGTTTGCGGCCAGAGCGGCTGGCTGGAGATTCTGGGATCGGGAATGGTGGATCCCGCGGTGTTCGGAAATGTCCATTATGATCCCGAGGAATTTACAGGATTTGCATTTGGCCTGGGTTTGGAACGAATCGCCATGCTCAAATTCGGGATCTCCGACATCCGCCTTTTTTTTGAAAACGACCTGAGATTTCTGGAACAATTTTGAAATGCTGATCAGCTTGAAGTGGCTCAAAGACTACGTGGATCTGGAAGTATCGCCGGAGGAACTGGCGGAACGGTTGACCATGTCCGGCCTGGAGGTGGACGCCCTGCGCCGGATCGAACCGGTGTTTCGCGGGGTCAGGGTCGCACGGATCGATTCTCTGCGGCGCCATTCCCGGGCCGATCAATTGTCCCTCTGCGAGGTTTCCACCGGGGACGCGACCTTTCCGGTGGTTTGCGGCGCGACGAATATCCACGTCGGGGATATCGTTCCGTTGGCGCAGGTCGGCGCGGTCCTTCCGAGCGGCGATGTGATCCGGAGCGCCAGGATTCGGGGCGAGGCGTCCGAGGGAATGCTCTGCTCCGAGGAGGAACTCGGGATCGGCAGTGACGCCTCGGGGATCATGATTCTTCCCGCCGACCTTCCGTTGGGGAGGGAACTGGCGGAGGCGCTGGATCTGGCCGATATCGTTCTGGATATCGGCGTGACGCCGAACCGGTCGGACTGTCTGTCCATCGTCGGCGTCGCCCGGGAAGTCGCCGCCATTACGGGAAAGGCTCTGCGTTGTCCCTCTTTCGCTGTAGCGGAAACCGGCGAGGATATTCGGGGGATCACCTCGGTCTCCATCGACGATCCCGATCTGTGTCCCCGCTATACGGCCCGCGTCATCAAAAATGTCCGGATCGCCCCATCGCCCCTCTGGATGAGGCGAAGACTGGAGGCGGTCGGCCTGCGCTCGATCAACAATATCGTGGATGTGACCAACTTCGTGATGATGGAGCTGGGGCAGCCCCTGCACGCCTTCGATTTTCGTTTCCTCGAAGAGAGGCGAATCGTGGTTCGCCGTTCCCGTGCGGGAGAAACCTTCGTGTCCCTCGATGAAAAGGAGCGTGTGCTGCAGTCCGACACGCTGATGATCTGCGACGGGGTCAAACCGGTCGCCATCGGCGGGGTGATGGGCGGTCTGAACTCCGAGATCCAGAGCGACACGGAGACGATTCTGCTGGAAAGCGCCTATTTCAATCCCGCATCGATCCGCCGAACCGCGCGGACGCTCGGCATGGGAACCGACGCCGCCTTCCGTTTCGAGAGGGGGATCGATCCCGAGGGGCTGATTCCGGCGCTCGACCGGGCGGCGGGCCTCATGGCGGAGCTTTCCGGCGGATCGGTTTGCCGGGGGGTGATCGATCAATATCCCCTGATCATCAAGACGGCGGAAAAAATTCCGCTGAGACTGAGGCGAATACGGGATATTCTGGGCGCAGCGGTCGACGAAGCGGATGCTTTGCGTATCCTTGAAAATCTGGGAATGACGGTTGAACCGGCAGGGGAAGGGGAGTTTCGCGTTACCCCTCCGACCTGTCGCGTGGACATCGCCCGGGAGATCGATCTCATCGAGGAAATCGCCCGAATGCACGGTTTCGACCGGATTCCCGCGACCCTCCCCGCCGTTTCGGTGATGGTCGAAGCCGCGAACATCCGGAGTGAGGTCGAAAAAAGATTCCGGGAAATCGCGACCGGCGCCGGTTATCAGGAGGTCATCAATTACAGCTTTGTTTCTCCGGCTGCCGTCGATCAGCTCGGCCTGCCCGAAGCGGATGAGCGGCGCCGTCAAGTCGGGATTCGCAATCCACTGACGGAAGAACAGGCGGTCATGCGGACCACCCTGATCCGCAGCCTGCTGCTGAATGCGAGGGACAATACGGCTGTTGGCTGCTTCGATCTGAAGATCTTTGAAACGGGCCGAACATTTATTCGCCGGGGAGAGGGGGAGCTGCCCCGGGAATGCAACCGTGCAGCCCTGTTGATGACCGGTCGGCGATATGAGAATCGGTGGCATTTTCATGATCTGCAAGCGGATTTTTATGACCTCAAGGGATGTGTCGAGAATATCCTGGACGCCCTACGGATCGGTGCGCCGGCGTTTCGGGAGGGCGTGGCGGAGCCTTTCCTGCATCCGGGCAAATCCTGCGGGGTGTTCGATGGGGATACGCAGATCGGCTTTCTGGGTGAGGTCCATCCGGATGTCCTGACCCGAATGGATCTGACGGGAAATGTTCTGGTCTGCGAGCTCGATCTGGATCTCCTTGCGGAACATTTTTCAGCAAAGGCCTCCTTTCGAAACCTGCCCAGGTTTCCGTCGAGTTCGCGGGATGTGGCTTTTCTGGTCCGCCGAGAGATGCCTGCAGCGGAGATGCTTCGACTGGCAACGGATTCCGTTGAAGTATTGCTTGAAAAAGTCAAAATTTTCGATGTATATGAAGGGAAAAATATCCCTTCGGAGATGAAAAGTCTGGGAGTACGGTTCTCATACCGCGGCGCGGACCGGACCTTGACGGATGACGAGGTGAATGAGGTTCACGCGAGGATTTTGCGGAAGATCATTCATGCGTCCGGGGCATCCATCAGATAGAAAAAGACCAATCCAGCGGAGGAGGCGGGAAATGACAAAAATCGATATCATTCAGGATGTATACGAGAAGCTTGGATTTTCGAAAAAGGATTCGGCCAGGATTGTGGAATCCGTGTTCGATATCATCAAGGACGGTCTGGCGAAGGGGGAGAAGATCAAAATTTCCGGGTTTGGAAATTTTGTCGTGAAGGCGAAGAAATCACGCCGGGGCAGAAATCCCCAGACCGGTGACGAGATTGCCATTTCCGCGCGAAGGGTGCTGACCTTCAAATCCAGCCAGGTTCTTCGCAAGGCGCTGAACGACTGACAGGGTCCGCATACGGCGAACCCGATGCAGCGAAGGGATGCCTCGCGTAATATGGGGACCGGATGATGACCGTATCGATTCCCGATAAGTCCTATTTCCGTATCGGCGAGGTCAGCCGCTTGCTGGGCGTTCAGCCCTATGTGATCCGCTACTGGGAGACCGAGTTTAAAACGGTCAAACCGATCCGCACCCGCTCCGACCAGCGGCTCTACCGGCACAAGGATGTAGAGGAATTGCTGATGATCCGCAAACTCCTTTACGAGGAGAATTTCACCATCAACGGGGCCAGGAAACAGCTCCACAAGTTGCGGGGCGAGGAGCCGGCGGCATCGGGCCGGGAACGGCGAGATGACCTTCTCGATGAGATCGAGCAGGGATTGCGCTGGATCAGGGAAATCGTCCGTTAGGGTGCCGCAACGATGTCCGCAAAAAGGCCGATTGAAACCACAAGGCTTCAATCGGCCTTTCGCTTGAATGATTCACAGGTGCAAGCCGATCGAAGTATCCCGTCCGTCGAAAACGGAGAGGGCCGTCCGCTATTTTTTGTTTGCCCGTTTGGAAGCCTTCAGCGGGTTGACCTTTTGCGTCGTTTCTTTGAGGTCCATTTTGAGATGGGTGGCTGTGGGACATTTTCCAGTCCGCCATTTTCCGGCAGGATCCGGATACACGCGGCAGTATTTGCCGGTAGGGCACTCGATCACCTTGCCGCACCCATTGCATTGATCTACGATGACATTGCAGCTCCCCCCGTTGAATCCGCAGCCTTTCTTCGACATGAAGCCGCATTCGATCCCGTTTTTAATCGTTTGACAAATCATCTTTCTCTCCTCTATTTCCCCATCGAAGATGGGTTCTTCGAAGTCTAAAAAAACCGACCCGCTTTCAGAACCACGTTGATGGCCAAGACAGGTCGGCTATCCCTTATTCAAGGGGGGGGTTGCTATCAAAAATAAAATGCGATGTCAAGAAAAATGTTCAGAAAAATGTTCCGATTTTTTTGATGGGATCCCGGGCAGTGGCGATCACCAGGGAAGCGAATCGATTGACTTCACAGGCCGTTCATGTTAGGCAGCGTGATCCATAGGCGGTACCGTCTGCCGTTTTGTATCGTCGGGGGTTAAATAACGGAAGGTTCGTGGAGGTTTAGGGACAGCCTGCTTCGGGCGTCGGCATGCCGAACGTTGCCCGGGCAGACTTTTTGATGATGAACGGATCGACGCTGTTCAACATTTTCCTTCGTTCGCTGACCATTCAGGTTTCCTTCAATTTCTGGAGGATGCAGAATCTGGGGTTCGTCTTCTCGATGCTGCCGCTGCTCCGCGGCAAAGGGTGGGAACGGTCCCGGATTGCGGCATTCCTTTCCCGGCATTTGCAGATGTTCAACACCCATCCCTATCTTGCCTCGTCGGTGATCGGCTCCGTGGCGGGAATGGAAGAAGAAGGGGTTGCGCCGGAGGAAGTGGAGGATCTGAAGAAGGCCCTCATGGGACCGTATGCGGCGATCGGCGACTCCTTTTTTTGGGCGGCTCTCCGGTCCGTTTCCGGTGTCGGAGCCGTTATCCTCGCCTTTTCGGGAACGCTGTTGGCGCCGCTCTCCTTTCTGCTGCTCTATACGCCTGCACAACTTTGGGTTCGGGGAGCGGGTTTTCTCGAAGGGTATCGCCGTCGTAGAAACGGGATCGACTTTATTCGGAAATTGGATCTGCCGGGGGCAACGGGAAAGGTTCGCTTGCTGCTGTTGGTCCTGACCGGTGTTCTGGCGGCCGTGGCCGTCGAAACTGCCGGCCGCTTTCCCCTGCCGGTTCTGCCGGAGCCGCCTTTGAAAGCGGCGGCGGCGCTTCTTCTGCTGCTGATTTTCTTCGCGATTCGCAAGGGGATCTCGCAGGTCGGGATTTTATATGGGATAGCCATAATCTGCGTGGTTGTTTCCTTTTGATATGATAGAAGCAAAAACATTTGAGATCACGAACCGGTTGGGGATTCATGCCCGTGTGGCCGCCAAGATCGTCGAAACGGCCAATCGCTTTCAGGCGGAGACTTTCCTGGAAAAAGACGGGGTTGAGGTGAACGGACGAAGCATTCTGGGGATACTCACGCTCTGCTGTCCCCAGGGCAGCCGCTTGACCGTTCGTGCCGAGGGAGTCGATGCCGGGGAGGCGATCGAGGCCTTCGCCCGTCTGGTCGAAGCGAAATTCGGAGAGACGTGACGGTCCTCAAATATGGTTCCTGCTTCGGTCGGCCGGAAAGACAAAGGATAATCGGTTTATGACGGATGATCAGAAGAAAACTTTTGTGATCAAGGGGATAGGCGTTTCGCCCGGCATCGTCATCGGCCGGGCCTACCTTTTCGACCGTCAGGATGCGCAGATTCCCTTTTATCACCTCGGCGATCCGGCTCTGATTTCCGCGGAGGTCAAACGCTTCCGCAAGGCCCTGCGGGAATCGGAGAAGCAACTCCTCGATCTGAAGAACAAACTCGGCGATCTGGACGGCGACATGGAGCCGTTCTACATCATCGATGTCCACATCATGATCATGCGGGATCGCAAATTCATCGACCGCACGGTGAAAAACATCCGCGAGATGTCTGTAAACGCCGAATGGGCTGTCCGCATGACCGTCGATCAATACCGGGAAATTTTTGACCGGATGGAGGATGACTATCTTCGGGAGCGCATCAGCGACATCCAATATGCCGGCCAGCGGATTCTCACGAATCTCGTGGGGAAGAAGCGCACGGCGGTCGACATGGGGGAAGGGGTGATCATCATCGCGGCCGACCTCTCTCCCGCCGATACGGCACAACTGAAGATCGACAAGGTGCTTGGCTTCGCCACGGATGTCGGCGGAAAGACGTCCCACACGGCCATCGTGGCCAGGTCGATGGCGATCCCGGCCGTTTTGGGTCTGGAGAACATCACCCGGGCCGTTCTGACCCACGATGATATCATTATCGACGGTTCCGCCGGCGTTGTCATCGTCCATCCCGATCCGGAGATCCGCAAGCGCTACGAGGGGAAGAAAAGGCTATACGAGAAGGACCAGAACGACCTGCTGGAATGCGCTCGTCTGCCGGCCGTGACAAAGGACCATTATACCGTGGAGATCGGGGGCAATATCGAGTTCATCGAAGAGATTCCCTCCGCGATTCTCCACGGCGCGGACGGGATCGGTCTGTACCGGACCGAATTCATCTACATCAATCGTGAGCAGCCTCCCGACGAGGAGGACCATCTTGCCAATTACCGATCGGTGGTCGGCGTCAAGGGGCTTTCCTGGGCGACCATTCGCACCTTTGATCTGGGAGGCGACAAGTTCTTTCCGGACAAGAAGCTTTCCCGCGAGCTGAACCCGCAGTTAGGGCTTCGGGCCATTCGTTTTTGTCTCAAGGAGGTGGAGCTCTTCAAGGTTCAGCTCCGGGCCATCCTCCGGTCCAGCGTCCAGGGAAAACTCCGGATCATGTTCCCGATGATTTCCGGGATCGAGGAAATCCGCGAGGCCAAAAGGATCTTTATGGAAGTGAAAAACGATCTGCTGGCCGACGGGACGGAACTGGGAAAAGAGATCGAAATCGGGATCATGATCGAAGTTCCGTCCGCCGTGATTGTCGCGGAGGAATTGGCCAAAGAGGTGGATTTTTTCAGCATCGGGACCAATGATCTGATCCAGTATGTCTTGGCGATCGACCGGATCAATGAGCGGGTGACCTATCTCTATGAACCTCTTCATCCGGCGGTTCTGCGCCTGATCAAACAGGTGGTGGATGTCGGGCACAAGGCGGGGATCCGGGTGGCGATGTGCGGGGAAATGGCGGGAGAACCGATTTATACGATGATCCTGCTGGGTCTGGAACTGGATGAACTCAGCATGAATCCTCTCGCGATACCTCGTGTGAAAAAGATCATTCGGGGGGTCACATTGAAGGAATCGAAAGCGCTCTTAAACAATGTGATGGCCCTCTCTTCCGCGTCGGATATCCGATCGTTTGTCGGGGCGGCGATGCGCAAACGGTTTCCCGAAGATTTTCCGGTGAACGGTTCGTAAAGAGAAAGGGAACATGTCCATCCTGTCGGTCATTCGAGCCTGGACAACTGAAATCGGCGTCTACCATGCGGGGAGCTTGTATCGGGAGGAGAATTTCCCTCTCTACTGGCTTGTCCGGAAGGTTCTGTCGAAGGTCATGGTTTCCGATGAGACGGCGGAAGGTCTCAAAGCCCTTGCGGAAAAGGGCGTCGTCGTCTACGCCCTGAAGGACAAGAGCCACCTCAACAGCCTGATTCTGCTCGAAATGTCGATGCGCAAGGGGATCCCCGCTCCCGTTTACTGTCACGGCATCAACATGATCACCTGGCAGCCTTTTCCGATGGCCCTTCGGGTGATTCTGTCTCATCTGTTCCAGGGCATCTCAACGAAAAAAGGGAGCCGTTCGGATAGGGCGAACCATCTGAAACAGATCACGCTGGACGGTAAGACATCCATCATTCACCTGGGCGAATCCGAACTCTTTGAAAATCCCTTTGTCGAGGACACCCTCTCCCAGCTGCTGGACGCTCAGGAATCCTCGGATGTGCCGATTTATCTCTGTCCCGGATTGATCACCTACGGAAGAAGGCGGGAAAAGGAGGAGGAGAGCCTGATCAACATTTTCTTCGGTCAGAGCGATACGACGGATCCGGTTCGCCGTCTGATCACCTTTCTGCGCTACTCCAACAAGGCCTCCTTCATTTCCGCCGAGCCGATCAATCTTGAGGAGGTTTTGAAGGCCGGGGAGACGCTGACCCGTGATGAGATCATCCGAAAACTCCGCGGAGACCTGATCGCGGGAATCGACGACGAGAAGACGGCCATTGTCGGTCCGATCCTGAAGTCCCGGGAAGAGATCATCGGGATGGTCCTTCGCGACAAGGCCCTGGTTGACTTCATGGAAACGTTGTCGGCGAAGTCGAAAAAGGGCAAACAAAATTCGGAGGCCATACGGAAAGAGGCAAGGAAATATCTGAGGGAAATCGCCTCCGATTACAGCGAACTTTTTGTCGAGATCTGGGAAAAGATACTCACCTGGCTCTGGAACAACATCTACGACGGTTTGGTGGTGGACGGTGAAGGCATCGCGAAGATCCGGCAGGTGTCCAAGAAGATGCCGTTTGTCATCGTCCCCTGTCATCGGAGTCATTTCGATTATCTTTTGCTTTCATACTGCTTTTACAAGAACAATATCCAGATGCCGTTCGTGGCGGCCGGCACAAATCTGTCATTTTTCCCGATGGGTTACATATTCCGAAAATCGGGAGCCTTCTTTCTCCGGCGGAGCTTCAAGGGGAACGAGCTCTACGCCGAGGTTTTCGCCCGGTACATCAAGGTTCTTTTGCAGGAAGGGTTGCCGCTGGAATTTTTTATCGAGGGTGGACGAAGCCGGACAGGGAAGATGGTCATGCCGAAGTACGGCCTCCTCTCCATGATTCTTCAGGCCTTTCAGGAGAAAGCCTGCGATGACCTTGCGGCGATTCCCGTCTATATCGGCTATGACCGGGTGGTCGAGGAGAAGGCCTATCTGAAGGAGTTGGGCGGCGCCCCGAAGGAACGGGAGAAGACGACCGACATGATCCGAAGCAGCAAGTTGCTCCGGAAACGGTATGGCCGCGTCTATATGAACGTCGGGGACCCGATCCTTTTGAAGTCCTACCTGGCCGCTCAGGAAAAACCGCTGGAGGAGATGACCATTGCGGAACGGAGGAGCCTCTATCGCCGGATCGGGTACACGATCGTCCGGTCGATCAACAAGGTTTCCGTGGTGACGCCCTTCGCCCTGACCTCGTCGGGGCTTCTCTGTTATGACCGGCGGGGTATTTCTCTTGGGGAACTTCGGGAGGTTCTGTTCCTGTTTTTCGATTACCTCTCATCGAAGAACGTCTCGTTCGCGATGACTTTTGCCGACCGGGAAAAGGCGGTCGGCGAGGCATTGAACCTCTTCGACCAGTCGGGGCTCATCTCCCGCATGGGGGCGGAGGATGAAGAGGAAGAGGAGGTCGAGGAGATCGTATACTCCCTCGAGGATGACAAGCGGATGAACCTGGAGTATTACAAGAACAACATCCTCCACTATTTTCTGCCGGTCAGCTTTGTGGCGAGCTCCGTCCTGGCGAGCCCGGAGGACATGGTCCCCGTCAACCGCATTCGCGATGATTACGCCTTTTTCAAACGGCTCTTCCGGCACGAATTCATCTTCGACGATCAGAAGGATGATCTCGAGGAGATTACGGAAACCCTCTCTTACCTCCGCGATCGGGGTATGATCGCCGGATTCGACAAGGAAGAAAAAGCATGGGTTGAGGTGAAGGGCCGCGGCAGGACCAACCTCCTTCCGTTTGCGGGGCTGATCCATAATTATATGGAATCGTACTGGGTGGTGGTCAGGGGGTGTTATTATCTCCGAAAGAGGCCAAAGGTGGAAAGGGATTGGCTGAAAAACATCCGCGGTCTCGGGGAGAGGATGTACCGGAAGGGCGAAATCCGCAGGGCGGAGGCGCTTTCCCAGTCCAACTACCAGAGCGCCATCCGTTATCTGCAGGACGTCAATATCGTTTCCGTTACGGAAGTTTCGGAAAAAGGGGAGAAGAGATTTACGAAGCGGTATGCCCTGACGGAGAATAGGGTGCAGATGGAATCCCTCCGCCGCCGGCTGTTCAAATTCCTGTAACCGGGAAGTATCGCCCCGTTCGATGGGAAATAAGCCCTCCCCTCGCGGTCGGGAAGGGAGGGCGACGCGGGACTATTTCCCCCGGAGGGAGTAGAGCGCGGATCGTCCCCGGTAGACGGCGGCGTCCCCGAGTTCCTCCTCGATCCGGAGCAACTGGTTGTACTTGGCAAGCCGCTCGGTCCTTGACATCGAGCCGCTTTTGATCTGTCCGCAGTTCGCCGCAACGGCGATGTCGGCCATACAGGTGTCCTCGGTCTCGCCGGAACGATGCGAGATGACGGTCGTGTAACCCGCTTCGCGGGCGCACTGGATCGTGTCGAGGGTTTCGGTCAGGGTGCCGATTTGGTTGAGCTTGATCAGGATCGAGTTGGCTACGCCCATTGCAATGCCTTTTTCCAGACGTTTCCGGTTTGTTACGAACAGGTCGTCGCCGACGATCTGGACTTTGCCGCCCAGCGTTTCCGTCAGAAGCTTCCAGCCTTTCCAGTCATCTTCGGCAAGGCCGTCCTCGATCGAGACGATTGGATATTTCTTCACGAGATCCGCATAGAACCCGACCATCTCGGCGGCGGTCCGCTCCGGATTCTTCTCCGCGGCCAGGATGTATTTCCCTTTTTTGTAGAAGGAACTTGCCGCGGGATCGAGCGCGATCGCGCAATCTCTGCCTGGTTGATATCCCGCTTTTTCGATCGCGGCGACGATCAGGATGAGCGCCTCCTCGTTCGATTTCAAATTTGGGGCGAATCCCCCCTCGTCCCCGACGGCCGTGCCGTATCCCTCGGCCTTGAGGACGGCCTTGAGGTGGTGAAACACCTCGGCAGTCATCCGGAGGCCCTCCCGGAAGGTGGCCGTCCCGACCGGCATGATCATGAATTCCTGGATATCCACGTTGTTATCGGCGTGCTGGCCGCCGTTGATAATATTGGCCATCGGCACCGGTATGTCGCGGGCAACGATGCCGCCGATGTAACGGTAGAGCGGGATCTCCAGAGCGGCCGCGGCCGCCTTCGCGCAGGCCAGCGAAACGCTGAGAATCGCGTTGGCGCCGAGGGCGCCCTTGTTTTCCGTTCCGTCCATGGCGATCATTTCGGCGTCGATTTCCCGTTGGCGTTGGCAGTCCATGCCGACAATTTCCGGAGCGATCTTGTCCAGAACATTGTTGACGGCCTTCAGGACGCCCTTGCCGAGGTAGCGCTTCTTGTCCCCGTCCCGAAGTTCCAGCATCTCGTGTTCCCCGGTCGAAGCGCCGGAGGGCACCGAGGCCCTTCCGACAGTTCCCGAAAGCAGGGCAACCTCCGTCTCGATGGTCGGATTGCCTCGTGAATCCAGGATCTCCCTGGCGTGGATGTTGATGATTTCCGTCATAATGACCTCCTTTGGATGGATCGCTGCGATTATGGGTTTCCGGATGATTTCCTCACGGGGACGCCGCAGGCCGGAACATGCGGCTTTCCTGCCTCCTATTATACCAAGGGGTGCCGGTTTTCAAGGCGAATGTCTGTGATTTTCGTCCAATGGTCCGTCCATCCCGAATGCCGCTTGATCTGCCGTCCGATCTCGGGTAAACTCCATCATGTTGAGGATCGGCAATCGATGACGGCGGAAGAGAAAAAAACGAGGTTGTTCCTTCATCTGAAAAAATGGCTGGAAAAGGCGGTCATGGATTACGGCATGATCGTCCCGGGAGACCGTGTTCTGGTCGGCGTCTCGGGTGGGATGGACAGCATGGCGCTGCTGGACCTGCTGAATACCCCGATGCTGTATGTTCCCCCCTTCTCGGTCACGGCTGTTCACATCGATCCCGGATTCGATCCGGACGGCGCCGGCGGCGTTCTGCTGAAGCGACATCTGGAGGCAGGCGGTTACGATTATGTGCTGGAAAGGTCGGAAATCGGTCCCCTTTCCCACAGCGACCATAACCGCAAGAACCCCTGCTTCCTCTGTTCTCGACTCCGGCGGAAGCGCATCTTCGAGATCGCGGCGGAGCGGGGCTGCAACAAGATCGCCTTCGCCCACCACAGAGACGACATCATTGAGACGCTGCTGATCAATCTCTTCTATGGGCGGGAGATCAGCACGATGGTCCCGGATCAGACGATCTTCGGCGGGAAACTCCATATCATCCGGCCGCTGGCCTACATTCGGGAGGGGTTGGTGAAAAAGTACGCAAAGGAACGGGGATTCCCGGTCATTGAAAACGGTTGTCCGACCAGCCGGACGTCGCGGCGGTGCTACGTAAAGGAGCTCCTCAATGAGTTGGAAAGGGAGAACCCGCGGGTTCGGGACAACATCTGGAAGGCCATGGGGCATGTGAAAACGGATTATCTCCCTGCGAATTTCGGCAATCGCTGATTACGATGCCCAAATCGAACAAAACTGCTCTTGGCGGCGGGACCGGAAAACCTGTCGGATGATCGCGTTGAACGGAAGGATAGGAAATCGTGGCAAAGAAGGAAACGGCGGAAAAACCGATCTGCCAGAACAAACGGGCGAGGATCAACTATTTCATCGACGAGACCTACGAGGCGGGGATCGCGTTGGTCGGGACCGAGGTGAAGGCCCTCCGCGACGGCCGGGCGAACCTCAAGGACAGTTACGCCCTGGTCAAGGACGATGAAGTTTTCCTCTACGATGTCCACATCAGCCCCTATTCACACGGCAACCGGGAAAATCACAACCCGCTGCGCGTCCGGAAGCTCCTCATGCACAAGCGGGAGATCAAACGTCTCTATGGCAAATCGCAGGAGCGGGGTCTCGCGCTGATTCCCCTCCGAATGTACTTCCGGAACGGCAAGGTCAAGGTGGAGATCGGCATCGGCCGTGGGAAGAAGCTCTACGACAAGCGGGAGGATATCCGGTTGAAAGAAGACCGCCGGGCGATGGAGCGGGGCATCCGGGCGAAGAACCGGGAGGGATGACGGAGGATAGATTCCTTCACCGCCGGGCAGCATCCGCTGATGCGGTTGAGCCCACGGTCGGGAGTTACAGCCCGGAGCATATCCGGAGATAACTCCGGCTTGACGGGAGGACAGAGAAGACCTATATTAGCATCGGTTCATTCACATGGCTTTACCAATCCACGGGGGCGTCACGGTTTCGACGGGGATATGTGAAGCTGCAGCAGCGTGCCGAGGTTCCTGCAGGCCTCGTTAAACAGGCAGGAAAACATAATCGCAGACAACTACGATTACGCTTTAGCCGCTTAGTCGGCTAACGTCTCCCCGGTTTTTTCTGTCGGGCCGGTTCGGAGGCGTCATACAGACAGGATAACCGCCCTCCCACGCCTGGGGGGAGGGGGGCGAAAAGCCAGAAAACAGGATAGCGACCGAGGGATCCTGCTTCCGGGAGCCTTCGGGGGCGAAATCAAATCAGAAGATACGCACGTAGAAACTGCAGCGGAAGATTTCCGGACGCGGGTTCGACTCCCGCCGCCTCCACCAGAATTTATCTTTAATATAAATTAGTTGTAAAATTTAATTTGACAGGTAAATGGAGGGTAATTTCAATCCGATTTATTGTTGAGCATAAGAAAAATTCCATTGTAGGAGGAAACGGTTATGGCCAATTATTTTGAAGAAAAAATTGATCCCGAATTTAAAACCACGTTGACTAATCCACAAACCTCTTATCTGGCTGCTTGGACAGATGAAAATGTGGCGAAGAAAGTTTCGCGAGATGTAACGTTCCCGCCATTTCCTCCAACACCTCCGGATCCAGAGGTTGACTTTGCAGATCGATCGATTCCTGGTCCCGCAGGCGCCCCTGACGTCACTGTCCGGATTTATGAACCAAAGGTGAAAAAACATCTGCTTCCGGGTGTTTTGTTCCTGCATTATGGAGGATATTCCATAGGAGCGCCTGACCATGAAAATGCCAAGTGCATAAGGTACGTTAAAGAAATAGGTTGTGTCGTCGTTTCCGTTGATTATCGTCTGGCTCCGGAAAATCCGGCTCCTGCGGCTTATGAAGACTGTTATGCGGCGTTGGTTTGGTTCGCTGCAAATGCAAAAGATCTGGGAGTTGATGCTTCTCGGATAGGCGTTACTGGATTTAGCGCGGGAGGAGGACTGACCGTATCCGTATGTTTACTGGCAAGGGATCGCAAAGGTCCTTCCTTGATCTTCCAAATGCCGCTCGCCCCAACGATCGATGACCGTTTGAAGACCAAGTCAACCATTGAATTTACAGACAAAAGAGCGCTCAACTACGAGTCTTGTAAAAACATATGGAATCAGTATCTGGGAGAAGGTCATGAATTCAGGGATGACATCTCTCCATATGCCGCGCCTGCGAGAGCGACCGATCTTTCTGGACTGCCCCCTTGTTATGCCTATGTTGGAGGTTTGGATCCTCATCGAGACGAAACAATAGATTATACAAGCAGATTAGCACAAGCTGGGGTCCCCACGGGATTTACTTTGTATGCGGGGGGTATTCATGGTTTTGAATTGGAAAATCCGAACGCTCAAATAAGCAAGCATGCTGAAGCGACGGCTACTTGGGTATTCAAGCGGGGGCTGTATCGATGAATTCTATTTGAGATTCATCCTGCAATCGAGCAAGACCGTGGATAAAGAAAATGCGATAACGCGGAAAGGGAAGCAGGATCGGAAGCGGTCCTGCTTTTGCTTTTCACGTTGTAGTCATGACGTGTTAAAGATCTTCCGGGTGATGAAGAAATGAAAATATGTCATGCATGCTTAAAGGGTTTGGAAGTCAAGACCCCTGTGCGTCGGAGGGAAACCTGTCCCTTTTGCGGATCCGACCTGCACTGCTGCCTCAATTGTATCTTTCATGCAACAGGAGCCTATAACGATTGTCGCGAACCTCAGGCAGAAAGGGTCGTTGAAAAGGCCAGGAGCAATTTTTGCGATTTCTGCGTTTTCAGAGATGCCGATGCAGACGCCAAAGGAAAGAATTCCGGAGAGTCGTTGAAAACGAAGATGGCGTCCCTATTCAAAACATGACTTAAAATGGAAACCCGAAGGGGGAAGCCCATGTACACCGTGATCGCCACACTCAAGGTTAAAGAAGGGAAATAGATTCTGTTTGCTAAAATCATTTAGGGAGAATCAAAATAAAATGCAATCCGTTTGGAAATCAAAAGGGAAAAAGGTGCATGCCCGAAATATAGAGGTCACGACATACGATTATGACGGGCAAAGAATAATGGTAGAAGGTTTTCTCAAAGACGATCGTTTTCAGGAATCTCACGGGATAACCGGGGAAACGTTTCCGAGTGGCGTCGTTCATCACATGGCTGTGCGATTGCTGGTGAATTGTTCCAATCTTTTGATTGAGGATGTGAACGTTGATCTGATGTCTGTTCCTCGAAAAATGTGTCGGGAAACGATCGACTGCCTTGTCCCTATCAAGGGTTTAACCATTACCAAGGGTTTTACGGCAAAAGTAAAAAAACTGGCCGGAGACAATAAGGGCTGCACCCACCTGGTGGAGCTTATTCAAGCAATGGCCCCGGCTGTCTTTCAGGGATTTGCGGCACACCAATCGCAGAAACCAACGGCTTTCGATTCTGATCAGGCAAAAAAGATCATTCAATATCTGACCAATACCTGCCTCGCTTGGCGAGAAGATGGCCCTTACGTCGAAGCATTAAAAAAGAAACGCAATGTGACATAGACAGGTCATTTGCGGTTAACTGCACAGGAGCATATTATGGCTGTTGGCTGGTCCCGTGATGGGGCGGTACAGGATCAAATAGACGCCACTGTAGAAGACGGTGTACAATTAGCCAGGAGTCGATTACCGGATGGCGAGAGCTCAACGCATTGCAAGGAATGTGGGGCCGTTATTCCAGATGTTCGCCGTAAAGCAATTCCTGGAGTTCGCCTTTGTGTCGATTGCCAAGCAGAACTCGAAAAAGAGCAGACGACTTTCGCACTATTTAATCGTCGTGGCAGCAAAGATAGCCAGCTTAAGTAATTGGTTTGTTTAGCCGTTATTACGATTTTATCTTTTTCAAACATAATGCCCGCGCATCATCCTTAAAAGATCGGAGGCAAACATGAAGAATCTGGCAAAAGTGTGTTTCGTAATCTCCGGCGCCCTTCTGATCTTCGACTCAATTTTAATGATCCTGCAGAAGCCCAATCCCATTGGTTTGCCATTACCCTGTCCGGTTACTCTGATTATCCTGGGCATTGGTCTCATTGCTTTTGCCTTTGCAAAGAAATGAGCCATAAAGTAGGTCGAGATCAAGTGTGGCCTCGATGGCAAAGGTACTTGGCCGAAACGGGGGCAATGAATGAAAACATCGATGCGGATAGCAGTGCCGGCGGTGATCCTGATCGCCGGGGCGCTGGTGGTAATGCTGGTGATTGAGAAGTATCGCCAGATTGCCGAACCGGAGCAATACCGGCTTGTGTTCAGGGACAGGGACGGCAAGCGCTCCTGGTTTCTCGACACCGGGGGCCTCAAGCTGAAGACGGAGGAGGAATCGGGGATCCAGTACCTGGAGGTTTATGCCAAGGTTGCCTATACCTTTACCGACAACTATGATATCAATCATTACTGGATGCAGACTGCCAACCGGCGGTGGCAGCCCATCTCCGCCATGGGTTGCGACAAGGAAGGCAACGTTCAGGAGCATTGAAACCTCAAAGAATTCGGGTCCTCGTGGAGGGCCTTCGAACCCGGTTCGCCGGAGGAAAGGATTTACGAGGCGGCGCTGGCCGCCGCCGGGAAGAAAAAGATTATCACCGATTTTCGCGGAGCAATTT
>DIKL01000108.1 GCA_002424545.1 Syntrophaceae bacterium UBA5619 | reverse complement strand
CCCTTGCGCCTCTTTCCGCGGCCCGCCCGGCGGCCATCAGCCCGCCGGCGCCGGCGCCGACGACGATCACGCGGTCGGATCCCGTTTCCGGATTCAGGGATTCGCAAGAAGCCGCAGGCGGTCCGTCGGTCATCGTTACCTCCTCCTGATGCGCCCCCCGGCGAAAACCAACGATCGGGAATGCCGCTGCACGCTTCGCTCGCGACAGCGCAGCGCCCGAACGGACCGCCGCGGGGCGTCAACCCTCGCGCCATGTCAGACGCCCGGCGCTCCGCGGAGAATCATTCTCCGGAGCCTCTCCCAGTCGATATCATTGTCCAGGCAATCGCACCGGTCCGTCTGGATCGCCTGCGGAATCACCTTCTGCTTCTTGAGGCGAACTCCGCGAAGCGTGATCGGCGTCGAACGAATCCCCTTCTCGATCTCAAGCTCACAGGCGGCGCCGATCGCGGCGCGGATTCCCTTGCGCTGAACGAGCCGTTTTGTAAAGTTTGCGCTGGGGGAAATGTAGAATTGCAATCCTTGTTCCCGGCAGAGCGTCTGGATCTCTCCACAACGACATTGCTTGCAGTTGACGCAGAGAACCCCGTCCTCCTTGGAAAAACGGGACTTGCACTTGTCGCCGATCAGGCAGTGGGGCAGGATGACCGCCTTGTCGGCCGCGGGAGTCCCATCAAACTCGCTTTGATAGTAGGCACTGGCGATCCCGGAGATATCGTAACGCAGCCCGATCCGCCCAAGCAAGGAACGCAACGGGAAAAAGAAAAAGGCAAAAACAAATTTAAACCTGCCGCAAGTCTGCGTCATGGAATCCGTCCCCCATCCGTCCATCCTTGCCGCGGAAAAGTTTCCGAAAAGCTCGCACCGCTCGTTCGGAACCGATACCAAAAAGAGGCCGGGAATGCAATTCATTTACCACCTTTTCGGCTACCCGAACGGAAATTTCCGTGGTATACTCCCGCCGCCTTTATTCCTGACAATCTACCGAAGGCGAAGGAGGTGCACTTGCATTCCGGAAGAACCGTCTTTGTCGTGAATCCTCATGCGGGAAACGGGGCAACGGGCAAGGAGTGGCCCCGAATCAAAACCATGGCGCAGGACCTTCTGGGCCCTTTCGAAACCCTTCTGACCGGAGGACCGGGAGACGCCACCCGGCTCACCCGGGAAAACCTGCTCCGGGGCGTCGAGCGGATCATCTGCGTCGGCGGCGACGGAACGCTCAATGAGGTGGTCAACGGCTTCTTTGACGGAAACGATCCGCTCCGCAAAGATGCGGTTCTCGGTTTTCTCCCCAACGGCACCGGCTGCGACTTCTGCCGGACCATGCCCATCCCGTCGGGAATCGAGGCTTCCCTGCAGACCGTCCGGGAGGGATTCGTCCGGAGGATCGACCTGGGTCGTCTCCGTTTCCGGGATCATCAGGGCGGAACGGTGACCCGATACTTCCACAACATCGCCAGCTTCGGTCTCGGCGGCGAAGTCGTCGACCGGGTCAACCGGACCAGCAAGGCCTGCGGACCGTTCATCACCTTTATCTGGGGCACGCTGGTTTCCCTTTTCGCCTACGAGAGGAAACGGATCCGCCTCCAGGTGGATGACGGAGACGAACGGACGGTCGATATTCTCAACATCGCCGTCGCCAACGGGAAATATCACGGCGGCGGAATGCTCGTCGCCCCGGACGCCGTGATCGACGACGGCATCTTCCACGTGACCGTGATCGGGGCAATGAACCTGCCGCTGGTCTTCTGGCACCTCCCCAAACTCTACACCGGCAAGATCAAAAGCATCCGCCAAGTCTCCATAACGACGGGAACAAAGGTATCCGCAACTTCGGAACAGCGGGTTCTACTCGATATCGACGGGGAGCAGCCGGGAATCCTGCCGGCCGAACTGGAGATCGTCCCGGCGGCGCTGAACATGATCATGAAGTCATGACGCTTTGGCAAAACCTCCGTCGATGTTTCCTTTCGCCCTCCATCCCGACCGCCGGAGAGCATCAGCGACAAGTCATGCCTGCCCCAAATCCCCCGAGTGTCTGGTGAATAATTCCCCACCCCTTGGGGAAGATTTCAGCAATGCCCGCGCGAGGGCAAAAAAGGCATCGCGGGCCGGAAACCGATTCGCGTTGAGCTTATAACCCTTTATCCCATCACGACCGTTTCTTCACTCTTGGCACGCACATTGCTGTCTTAGCGGCGTGCGGGTTACACCGGACGACCGGATGAAAGGAAGAGCTGCCGGATGAAACGTTTTCTGACATGGATGATCGTTCTGAGCTGCATCGGTTTCACGCTGGCCTTTGCCGCGGAGAAGCCCGCATCCGCCCCACCCCTTCCTCCCCGGATTCCGGAGATGAGCGCCGCCGGAAAAGTGATGGACGTGTCCGAAACGGTTTTGAAGATCGAACGGACATTAAAAAAAAGAACGGAAATCATGGAATTCATTCTGGAGAAGCCCTTCCCCCAGATGAAGGTAGGGGATCAAATCAAGGTCAGCTATATTGAAAGGGACGGCCGGAACATCCTGACCCAGGTTGCGCCGGCGCAGAAGACCGCCGTCAAAAAGACCGTCCGAAAGGATCTCCAGAAGGAGATAAAACCGGTCGCCCCTCCGGCGCCGCCGGTCACAAAATAGGATCCACCCTTCATCCCTGATGAAGGCAATATTGAGCAGATTCCCGAGATCGTCGGCGGTCGACGAATCGGAAGGGGACTGACAAAAAAAATGAAAAGAGGAGGTCGTTAAGATGAAACGTTACATGGTATGGGCAATCGCATTGGTTTTCCTGTTCTGCACGTCCGGAATTGCAGCCGCCCAGGCAGCGCCTGCCGCCCCGGCCGATCCCACGAAGGCGGTCGAGAAGAAGGCCGAAGTGAAGGCAAAGGCGGTCGCAACCGAGGCCGACACAAAGGCAAAGGCGATCGAGAAGAAGGCCGAAAAGAAGGCCAAGGCAGCGGCGAAGAAGGCTGACACAAAGGCCAAGGCGGTCGAGAAGAAGGCCGAAGTGAAGGCAAAGGCGGTCGCGACAGAGGCCGACACGAAGGCCAAGGCGGTCGCGACGGAGGCCGAGACAAAGTCAAAGGCGGCGGCGACGGAGGCCGGCGCGAAGGCCAAGGCAGCCGAGAAGAAGTAACCTAATACTGGCCATTAAAT
>DIKL01000024.1 GCA_002424545.1 Syntrophaceae bacterium UBA5619 | reverse complement strand
TCCAGGCCTACAAGATCCCTTCCGGGTCCATGAAGCCGACGCTCCAGATCGGCGACCATATCCTTGTCAGCAAGTTCAACTACGGAATCAAGCTGCCCCTGATTCGTTCCACCCTCATTCCCTTTGGAACTCCGGAACGGGGGGATATCGTGGTGTTCATCTATCCCGAAGACCGTTCGAAAGACTTCATCAAGCGTTTGATCGCCCTGCCCGGCGATACCGTTGAAATCCGTGACAAGAAGATCCTCATCAACGGCCTTCCCTACCAAGACGGCCATGGAGTCTATACGGACCACATGATCATCCCCGGTTCGGTCCAGCCTCGCGACAACTTCGGACCGGTCAAGGTGCCGGACAATTCCTTCTTCGTCATGGGGGACAACCGGGATGAGAGTTACGACAGCCGGTTCTGGGGGATGGTCAATCAAAGAGACGTTCTGGGAAAGGCGTTGATCATCTACTGGTCGTGGAACCAGGAAGATCACGGCGTTCGCTGGAGCAGGATCGGATCGATCCTCCGGTAAAATCTATGGACTCGTTCTTGAAAGGCCGTGCAGACCGCACGGCCTTTTTTTATGTCGGCCTTCAGATCACCGCGAAGGCAAGCATCGCCAGCGAAAGGAAGGTGAGAACCGCTACGGTCAGCCAGGAAACGATGTTCATGACGGACCCGTTCGCGTGTTTTCCCATGAGACGCCGATCATTGACCAGAAGCAGCATGAAGACGAGGATCACGGGGAGAATCGCGCCGTTGATGACCTGCGAATAGAACATGATCCGAATCAGCGGCATGTCGGGCAACAGAATGACGGCGGCGCCCAAGAGAACCATCAGCGAGTAGAGACCGTAGAACTGCGGCGCCTCGAGAAACTTCCGGTTCAGGCTGGACTCCCACCCGAAGGCCTCGCAGATCGTGTATGCGGTGGAGATCGGCAGGATCGAGGCGGCAAAGAGCGAGGCGTTCAGCAGACCGAGGGCGAACAGCCAGGAACAGTATTCCCCCGCCAGCGGAGCCAGCGCCTGGGCGGCGTCCTTGGCGCTCTCGATCCGGATGCCGTTCTGGAAGAGCGTGACGGCGCAGAGCATGATGATGAAAAAGGCGATCACATTGACCATGAGCGACCCGAAGATGACATCCATCCGAATGTACGGATAATCGTCTTCCTTCAGACCCTTGTCGACCACGGAGGACTGCAGGTAGAACTGCATCCAGGGGGCGATCGTGGTTCCGATCAAGGCCACGGCCATCGTCAGAAAGCCCGTCTCCATCCGAAAGGTTGGCTTCAACAGCGAAGATCCGACGGCGCTCCAGTCCGGTTTTCCCAGAAAACCCGAGACGATGTAGGAGAGATAGAAAACACAGGCGAACAGAAATACCTTCTCCACGGATTTGTAATTCCCCTTGACAACCAGCCACCAGACAAACGCCGCGCTGAACGGAACGGAAACGTACCGGCTGATGCCGAAGATCTCCAGGCTCGCCGCAACGCCCGCAAATTCGGAAACCGTATTCCCCAGATTGGCCAGAAACAGCACGATCATCAGGTAAAAGGTGGTCCGCGCCCCGAACCGTTCGCGAATCAGGTCGGAGAGTCCCTTGCCCGAGACCACCCCCATTCGGGCGCACATCTCCTGGATGACGATCAGCACGCCGGTGATCGGAATGAGGGTCCACAGCAGGGTAAGACCGTATTCGGAACCGGCGAGGGAATAGGTCGTGATGCCGCCGGCGTCGTTGTCGACGTTTGAGGTGATAATTCCCGGCCCGATCAGCGCGAAGAAAATCGCCAGAGACCGCCAGTAGCGCCTGATGGCCGGGGATTGCCGGAATCCGCGGAAAGCTCTGGAAAGGAAATCAGACATTGTTCTACGCCACTTTCATCATCCATCGTCGTTCTACCGGCCCAATTTCGGCGCCACCACTTCGAGCAGATTCTTGAAGAGAATAACCCCTTTCAGGTGATTTTCGTGATCCACGACCGGCATGGCCATGATGCCGTACTTGGCGAAATCGTCGGCAATCCGCTCCTTCTCCTCCTCGATGCTCACCGCGATCACCCGGGTATCCATCAGCTCGGAGAGCTTCGTCTCCGGCGGCGCGACAAGGAGATCCCGAAGCGTGATCACGCCGAGAAGGCGTTCCTCTTCATCCACAACGTAGAGGTAGTAAATCAGATCCATATCCTCGGCTTCGAAACGCACCCGCGCCATCGCCTCGTCCACCGTCACGGTCGGCGCAAAACTGAGGTAAGAAGTGGTCATCAGCCCGCCCGCGATTTCGTCCGGATGGGCAAGGAGTTCCTTCATATCCTCCGCCACTTCTTTTTCCATTTCTTTGAGGATCCCTTCCGCCCGTTCTCGAGGAAGATCCCCCAGCAGATCGGCCGCTTCGGACTGGGACATCTCTTCGATGATGTCGGAGGCATTTTCCGCGGAAAGCTCTTCAATCAAACGGACCTGGATCTTCGGGTCGGTCTCCTCGAGCGTCTCGGCAGCCGTTTCCACATCCAGTGAACGAAAGACGGCGGAGCGCTGATGAATATCGAGCTCTTCGATGATGTCGGCCAGATCCGCTGGGTGGAGCTGGGCGAGGCGGTTCTGGGCAATGGTTAGGCGCAGCAGATCCGGCGACGACAGGGGCTGCACAAACTTCCAGGCAATCAGTTGATCCGGCAAGGTGTAATCGAAAAGGACCCGGAGCAGGAAACCCACGGGTCTCTCCAGGCCGACCCGTCGCAGAAGGCCGTGAAATCCGACGTCCACATGGACCAGGTAAAGGAGTTTATTGGACCGGAGAAACTGCAGGTCGTTGACCCGGCGGATCTTCGCCCCATCCGTATCGACCACCTGCTTGTCCAGCAGGGTTTCCTTCAGCAGGAGTTCCCCCGGACGGGGTGTCGGTTCCCGAAAATCCTCGGGCAACGGGGAATGGGCGATCAGATCGCTCCCGATCGCCGTGATTCGGTTCCAGGGGAAAAGGACGGTTTTCCGATCCTGTTCACGGCGCATGAGGATGTCGGTCACCGGCGGATAGTTCTCTCCGATGTTCGAGGTCAAGTCGATGATCCTGCCGATCGGACGTCCTTCGGAATCGAAGATTTTTTTCCCCAGGAGTTCGCTGATAAATATAAACACCTGAGATTCATGGTTCATCGCGCTATGGACCGCCACGAGTATCCCCTCCGGTTCGCGCAGCTATAACACCATTCAAACCATTTCAAAAGCTTTTTTCAATTCCATCTATAACCTTGACACTTCGCGAAGATATGGTGTAGATGCGGCTGGAATGAGGATATCTTCGATGAAGCTCTTGTTGAAAGGCGGCAGGATCGTGGACCCATCCCGGAATACGGATGCCGTTGGCGATCTGCGGATCGAAAACGGAAAAATCGTCCGGGGCATCAGGGAATATTCCGTTTCCGGAAAGACCGAAGGGAGAGAGAACGAATCGGCGATCGAGGTCTTTGATCTCCAAGGGATGATCGTCCTCCCCGGCCTGATCGACATGCACACCCATCTGCGGGAACCGGGATTCGAATACAAGGAAACGATCGCCACCGGAAGCGAAGCGGCGGCGGCGGGCGGTTTCACCTCGGTGGCCTGCATGCCCAACACCAATCCCGTGAATGACAATCGCTCCATCACCGAACTCATCCGTCGCAAGGCCGCGGAATACGGCTTGACGAACGTCTATCCGATCGCGGCGATCAGCGTGGGGTCGGAAGGCGGAAAGCTCACCGACTTTCGCGATCTGAGGGACGCAGGCGCCGTCGCTTTTTCCGACGATGGCTTCCCGGTTATGAACGCCGCCCTGATGCGCTCCGCGCTCGAATGCGCCTCTTCGCTGAACATGCCGATTATCGCCCACTGTGAAGACCGGCATCTCTCGGCGGGCGGCGTGATGAACGATGGTCTTGTGTCAGCGGAAGTCGCCCTTCCCGGCATTCCCGGAATCGCGGAGGACGTCATGGTCGCGAGGGATCTTCTCCTCGCCGAAGTCACCCGAGCGTTTCTCCACATCGCCCATGTCAGCACGGCCGGCGCGGTTCGATTGATTCGCGAGGCCAAGGCCCGCGGGGTTCGGGTCACGGCGGAAACGGCGCCCCATTACTTCACGTTGACGGATGAGGCCGTCCGAACCCTGGACACCGCAACAAAAGTCAATCCGCCCCTGCGCGACGAAAAGGACCGTCTGGCGATCCGGGAAGGTCTCCGCGACGGGACAATCGATGTGATCGCGAGCGACCACGCGCCCCACGCACGAAAGGACAAGGAGGTCGAATTCGGTCGCGCAAGCAGCGGCATCACGGGTTTGGAAACCTCCCTGGCCATCTCCCTTCGCCTGGTGTCGGAGGGAATTCTGTCGCTCCCGGATCTGATCGAAAAGATGACGATCCGTGCCGCCCGGATCCTCCGCATCCCCAAGGGAACCCTTGCCGACGGCGCCGATGCCGATATCACCGTTATCGACCCAAAGAAGGAATGGACCGTCGATCGCGGAATGTTCCGTTCTCTGGGAAGGAATTCCCCCTTTCACAATTGGACCGTGATAGGGAAAACGGTCCTGACGATCGTTGGCGGCCGCATTCGCTATCGCGATTTCTGAGATGATCCAGGCAAGAATCCAGCAACATACGGAGGCCATCGTTCTGCGGCTCCTCGATTACGGGGAATCCGACCGGATCGTCACCTTCTCCACCGCGGACTTCGGTAAAATTCGCGGAATCGCCAAAGGGGCCCGACGAAGCCGGAAACGTTTCGCAAACGCGCTTGAACCCTTTTGCCACTCCCGGATGATTTTCTCCCGGAAAAATCCGGACGGTCTTGCGCTGATCGAAGGATGCGATGTCCTCTCGCATTTTCCCGCCATTCGCTCCGATCTCGAAAAAACGCTGGCCGCCTCTTGTCTGATCGAGCTGACGGATCACTTCACACCGGAAGACAAGCGAAACGAGTCATCCTTTTTTCTGCTGCTCGAATTTCTCCGGCTGCTGGAGGGAGCCGCGATCGGGGACGCCCTGCTTCGTTTCTTCGAGATCCGGCTGCTGCGGATTTCCGGTTACGATCCCGTCCTCGACCGCTGCCTTTGCTGTCAAAAGCCGGTCGGAAACCAGGCGACGTACCGCTTCGACATCGCAAAGGGCGGTTTGACCTGCAACCTTTGCGGGCCCGGCAACCGGGAGGCCATCCCCGTCTCCCTGGGAACGATCCGGACGCTGCTGCTGGGACGCGAAATGGAGACGAAACGCCTGGGCAGCCTGCTGCTCTCCGAACAATCCGCCGACGAATGCGGTCGGCTGCTCGCCCATTTTATCCGCCACATCCTCGGACGGGAGCTCAAATCCGTTCAGGTGCTGAACGAAATCCGGCGGCTGAAGATCTGATCCGCCGCGATTTCGTATTGACAGGGACGGGTCGTCGTGTTACAAGCCGCCCCGTAAAAACATACATGATATCAAGAAATAAGAGGCTTTGAGTTCAAGGAGGAGATGTGACCTTTCAGGAACTGATCTTTGCCCTGGAGCGGTACTGGGCCGGTCGCGGATGCGTCATCCAGCAACCTTACGATGTCGAGGTCGGGGCCGGCACATTCAACCCGGCCACCTTTTTGCGGGCCCTGGGACCGGAACCGTGGAACGTGGCCTATGTGGAGCCCTCCCGGAGACCCACGGACGGCCGCTACGGTGAGAACCCGAACCGACTGCAGCATTACTATCAGTACCAGGTCATCATGAAACCGTCGCCGACGGATATCCAGGAGATTTACCTCGACTCGCTGAAAAGTTTCGGCATCGACCCGCTGGAGCATGACATCCGTTTCGTGGAGGATGACTGGGAATCGCCGACGGTCGGCGCCTGGGGCCTCGGCTGGGAGGTTTGGCTCGACGGGATGGAGATCTCCCAATTCACCTATTTCCAGCAGGTCGGCGGCTTTGATTGCCGCCCCGTCTGCGCGGAACTCACCTATGGAACCGAACGAATCGCGATGTACATCCAGGGGATCGACAATGTTTACGACCTCGAGTGGACCCCGGGAATCAAATACGGCGATGTGCATCATCAGGGTGAAGTGGAGTGGTCCGTTTACAACTTCGAAACCGCCGATATTGAGCAGCTCCGGCAACGTTTCAACATGTACGAGGCCGAGGGAATCAGGGCGTCCGAAAAAGGCCTTGTGTTGCCGACCTACGACCATTGTCTCAAATGTTCCCACACCTTCAATCTGCTCAACGCGCGCGGGGCAATCAGCGTGGCCGAACGGACGAGCTACATCGGCCGCGTCCGGAACCTCGCCCGTTTGAGCGCGGAGGGTTATCTCAAGCAGCGCGAGGCGATGGGCTACCCGCTATTGACCCGGAAATAATCCGGCGCAAGGATTCATTTCCCGGCAGGAATTTGAATGCGCGGGCCGGCTCGCAACAGCGGGCGTCCAAAGGATTGGAGAACTTATGATGGGCAACGAACTGCTCTTGGAAATCGGAACGGAAGAGATCCCGGCTGCCTTTTTGCCGAAAGCCCTTCGGGATTTGGACGAGATCGCCCGCAGGGAACTGGCGGTCCACCGGATCATTCACGGCGAGACCCGGACGATGGGAACCCCCCGCCGACTCTGTTGGATGGCGGAAGGCATCGCCGAACGTCAGCAGGATCAGGTGATCGAGAAGCTGGGTCCGGCCGTGAGGGTCGCCTTTGACGAGCAGGGAAATCCCTCCCGTGCCGTAATCGGCTTCGCGAAAGGCCAGGGAGTCGATATCGCCGGACTGGATCGGATCACGACGGAGAAGGGGGAGTACCTCTGCGCGAGGAAGACGATCAGCGGCCAAATGACGGAAACCCTCCTCCCGGCAATCCTGACCCGGGTCATCGGCGAAATTCCCTTCCGCAAATCGATGCACTGGGCCGATCAGGAGTTCCGCTTCGCCAGACCGATCCACTGGATCCTCGCAATCTTCAACGGCCGCGTCGTCCCGTTTACAATCGCAAATGTCGCGAGCGGCCAGACCAGCCGCGGTCATCGGTTCATGAGCCCGGAATGCTTTCCGGTCGGCAGTCGAAACGAATATCTCGCCGGCACGCGCGACCATTTCGTGATCGTCGATCCCGACGAGAGGAAGGCGATCATCCGCGAGCAAACCCGAAAAGCGGCTGAAACCGTAGGCGGCCGAGTACTTCCTTCCGAGGAACTTTTGGAAACGGTGACCTTCCTCACCGAGTACCCCACGGCGGTCTGCGGAAATTTCGATACGCAATTCCTCAAACTTCCACCCGAGGTGCTCATCACAACGATGATCTCCCACCAAAAGTATTTTCCGGTGGTGGATGACAAGGGCGCGCTGCTCCCCTACTTTATCACGATCAACAATACGCTGGCCCGCGATCCCGAAGTGGTCAAGCGTGGAAACGAGAAGGTGATCCGCGCCCGCCTTTCCGACGCGCGCTTCTTCTTCGAGGCGGACCAAAAAATCCCGCTCGAACGGCGGGTGGAAGACCTCAAGAAGGTCACTTTCCACACCCTCCTCGGAACGTCCTACGATAAGGTCATGCGTTTCCGGAAACTGGCGGGCTGGATTGCCGGCCGACTCAAACCGACAATCGCCGACAGGGTCGACCGCGCCGCATTCTTGTCGAAGGCGGATCTGGACACCCAGATGGTGGGGGAATTCGCGGAACTTCAGGGAATCATGGGCCGGGAATATGCGCTGCTCGCCGGCGAGAATCCCATCGTCGCCAAGGCGATCCATGAACATTACCTGCCGACGGCGGCGGGCGGCAGCCTTCCCGAAACCGATGAGGGGGCCATCGTCAGCATCGCCGACAAGACGGACACGATCTGCGGTTTCTTCGGCGTCAACCTGATTCCAACCGGAACGGCCGACCCCTATGCGCTGCGCCGTCAGGCGCTGGGCATCATCAACATCATCCTTGCCAACGGTTATGACCTCCCGCTGAACGTTCTGCTCGCAGAGGGTCTCGCCGGCATCGGGCCGCTGCTGAAACGTCCCGCCGAAGAAATCAAGAGAGACCTGATGGAATTCTTCCAGGGACGTTTGGAAAATCTGCTCATCTCCCAGGGCCATCCCTACGACGTCGTCGACGCCGTGCTGGCCACCGGCATCGGAAGCATGGTCACCGCAAACGAAAAGATCCGGGCGATGGAAAACTTCAAGTCCGATGCCGGTTTTCAGCCGCTCGCCGTCGCCTTCAAGAGGGTGGTCCACATCCTCCGCGGCTTCCACGACGGGGCCGTCGATCCGCGCCTGTTTTCCGGTGAGGAGGAGAAGAATCTCCATGAGGCGTTCCTGAAGATCCGCGATGCGGTCTTGAACCTCATTTCCCGGGGGGATTATTCCGGCGCGCTCACGGAACTCGCCCGTCTCCGACAACCGGTGGATGACTTTTTCGAGGCGGTTCTCGTCATGGCGGAAGATGAAAAAATCCGCTTCAACCGGCTTTCCCTGCTGGCGGAAATCTCAACCCTCTTCCATGACGTCGCCGATTTTTCAAAAATTGTGACGGAATCACAAGGATGAGCGGCCCGTGAGGGGAAGCCAAGCGGGATTGATCCTGTTGAATAATTGTTGTTTATGATTTAGGCTCTAAACGTATTCGTGTTCCATCGCGGGATTGCCGACGGCCTTTTTTTCGGCGATTCGCGAAAACGGAGATGGTCATGACAGAAACCCTACGAGATATAGCCGTCACGGAGCTCGAGAAGAAACTCCAAATCCGCCAGGCTCTTCTGGATATCACCAACCGAATTCACGCCGCGCAGAACATCAAGCAGATCCTCGTCGATCTGAAGGACGGGATACTGAACCTGTTCGATGCCCATTCGATCACGATCTACGTGGTGGACCGGACGCGAAACGAAATCTATTCGATGTTCCTCATCGGCGCCCAGGTCAAGGAGATCCGCGTTGCGATCAACAACCGAAGCATTGCGGGCTATGTGGCTAACACCGGGAAGGCGATCAACATCGCGGATGCGTACGATACGGAGGAACTCAAGAAAATCGACAGGGAACTGGCCTTAGACACCAGTTGGGACAAAAAGACCGGTTTCCGGACGAGAGAGATCCTGGCGGCCCCGATCTTTCACAACAAAACCCTGTTGGGCGTCGTTCAGGTTCTCAATAAAAAGACCGGAACCGGAAAATTCTCCGAAGATGAAAGCGGATTCCTTCAGGAGATCACCGGTGTGCTGGGAGTCGCCTTCTTCAATCAGGAACGGTTCGCAAAGCGTAGAAAGACCCGTTTCGACTATCTGATCAGCCATGATCTTCTCAAGGAGGAAGATCTGGAGAGCGCCTGGGAAGAATCGCGCAAGGCGAAAATACCCATCGAAGAATTCTTGATGAAAAAATACAAAATCGACCGGGAGGATCTTGGAAGATCCTTCGAAGAATTCTACCGCTGTAAGTTCGTCTCTTTTTCGGAAAAAGTTCGCATCCCGGGTGATCTGATCAACAACCTCAAGCAGGACTACCTCCGCCGGGAACTTTGGGTGCCGTTGGAAAAGAAAGACGGAGTCATCCGGATCATCGTCGACAATCCCAACAACATTCTGAAGCGGGACATGATCGAAAACCTGTTGAAGACAAAGTCCGTCCGCTATGACGTTTCGCTTCCGGACGACATCGTAAAATTCATCAACCACTTCTTTCAGTCACCCGAAGACAAATCGAGCATCACCGATATCCTCGGAATACTCGATGCCGCAGGGAACGAGCAGGAGGAAGAGGAGGATGTGGGAGCGATCAACGGATCCGACAGCGGGATCATGCAGCTCGTCAACAAGATCATCCTGGACGCCCAGGCCAAACGCGCCTCCGATATCCACATCGAGCCCAACATTGCCAGAAAAAACGTCGAGGTGCGGTACCGCATCGACGGCGACTGCGCGGTTTATCAGACGCTTCCTTACAGCTACCGCGCGGCCGTGGTTTCCCGTATCAAAATCATGTCGAATCTCGATATCACGGTTCGGCGTCTGCCGCAGGACGGAAAGATCAAGTTTCGAAAGCAGAACGGCGAAGAGATCGAACTCCGGGTGGCCACCATCCCGACGGCGGGAGGGGTGGAGGACGTCGTAATGCGGATCCTGGCCAAAGCGGGAGATACCCTGCCTTTAACCGCCATGGGGATATCAACGCGTAATTTCCGCGAACTCAAAACCATCCTGGAGAAACCCTACGGGATGATTCTCGTCGTCGGCCCCACCGGTTCCGGCAAGACCACCACGCTGCACGCCGCCCTGCACGAGATCAACCGTCCCGACCGCAAGATCTGGACCGCGGAGGACCCGGTGGAAATCACCCAGTATGGACTGCGACAAGTCCAGGTGCAGTCGAAGATCGGCTTCGATTTCGCCGCGGCGATGCGCTCCTTCCTGCGCGCGGATCCGGACGTGATCATGGTGGGCGAGATGCGCGATTTCGAGACGGCCAAGATCGGCGTCGAGGCGTCGCTGACGGGCCACCTCGTGTTCAGCACGCTTCACACGAACAGCGCCCCGGAAACGATCGTCCGTCTCCTCGACATGGGAATCGACCCGCTGAACTTTGCCGACGCCCTCCTCGGGATTCTGGCCCAACGCCTCGTTCGGACCCTCTGCAAAAAATGCAAGCAAGCCTACCATCCCGACCGGAAGGAATTCGACGAAATCGTCCTCCATTACGGCGAGGAGCAATTCCAGAAGCTGAACATCGCCTATGACGACAAATTCACACTCTACCAACCGAAGGGTTGCGACATCTGCGACAAGACCGGTTATAAAGGCCGGATGGGTATCCACGAACTGATCGTCGCCACGGACGGCATCAAACGTCTCGTCCAGAAACACGCGACGGTTGAGGTGATCCGCGAACTGGCCATGCAGGAAGGGATGACGACCCTGTTGCAGGACGGTATTTCCAAATCGCTCCAGGGGCTGACCGACTTCAAGCAGGTCCGGAGGGTCTGCATCAAGTAACCCCTCTTTGTTCCGACGCCCTATCTTCGTCTCAGCGCGGAATCGATATCGGAAATGACCTGTTGCGCGAACCGCGACATCGCAAGGCTCATGGCCGCGGCGAGCCCCGGCGCCCCCTTTCCGGAGACGGGCGACTCAGCGCGATAGGTTTTTTGAAAAACCACAAGCCCCGCGGATTCCTTGCGGGATAAATCCAGAAGGGTAACCGTTGCCGTGAGGAGGGCTTTCCGCTCCCCTCCTTCCCCGCTTTCGAGAAACTCCTCCACCGCCCCCTCCAGGGAGTAACGGACCTCCTCGATGTCTCGCGGGGAAAGAACCGCTTGAAAAAGTCCGGCCTGGCGAAGATCGCGTCGCAGTAATTCCGTGACCATATCCGCCGGACCAACCCGCCAGCGGTGTTCGGGATAGACCTCCCGGCGGTAGGCCCCATCGCGGTACAACATGGCCAAACCGTTGTAGAGACGGTTTGCGGAAAACCGCTCCACCCGAATCATTTCCTCTACCGCGGTTTGCCCGCCCTTGGGCGGCGGCGGATATTCCAAAACGTATTGCCGGATCAGGGGCTGCCTGCCCGTTCCGCCCAGGCAGCCGGACAATCCGATCAGCAATCCGAACAGCAGCAGGATGATTCCAATCCGTTTCATCATCTGGTCCCCTCTCCTCTCTCGCCGTCATCCAGAACGGGTCGACTGAAAATCAGATCCGAGGGGTTGGCATGCAGCCTGTCCAGCAGAAGTTTGAGGCTCTCGACCGCCTGGCGGATCTCATCGGTCGTACGCTCGACATCGGCGCTGATTCCCCTGGTCTTTCTGTCCAATCCGTCGATCAGACGGCCGGCCTTTTCGGCGGTCTCCGCCGCCTTCAGGCTCTTGATTTCCTGCCGGAATACGGCAACGAGTTCACGCGCGCCGGCAATCGTCTCCCGCGACTCCCGGATTCCTTGCCGTGTCTCCTGCAATCCTTGCCGCGCCTCCTCCAGAATTCCCTCCACCTTGCCTTCCTCAAGGACCCGGTCAATCCTTTTCAATCCCCGGTCCAGAGTGTCGGCGGTCGAATCGAGCTTTGTCAGCAAACCCTTCATCTGACTCCCGGTCAGGAAGGTTTCCGCCACCCGCAAGGTCTGTTTGAGTTGATCGGAAATGCCCTTGAGATCCAGATGATCGATCTTGCTCATGATTTGGTCAACGGCCGTCATGATCTGTTTGCCTTGCGAGGTCTGCGAGGCGATGACCGGGTAACGGACCTCCATTCCCGGAGGGGGCGTTAGAATCGGGGTATTCTCGCCTGCCCGATCCAGTTCGATGAAGACGATTCCGGTGATCCCCGCGGCACGAAGTTGGGTCACGATGTTCTCTTCCTTGCGCACCTTGAGGGCGATCTTCATGACCACCTCGACCAGTTTGCCGTCGGCGGCAACCCCGATGCTCTCCACCTTTCCGATGTCTACGCCGCGGTATTTCACCCGCGAATCGACCTGAAGGCCCTGAACCGATTCGTCAAAATAGGTCACGTACAGCGACCCCTTTTCAAAATATTGCGACGCCCCGACCCAGATGATGGCGGCGACCCCGATCACAATCCCCGCCGTCACAAAAAGACCGATCATAAAATTCGAATTTCTTCTGGCCATCGCTTCACCTATCTCCGTCTACGCTTCATCCCGGAAAAGAAAATTCCGGACCTGCGGATCGGTTTCCTTCTCCCGGAGCTCCTCCGGCGACCCCGTTGCGACGATCCCCTTCGCGTCGCGATCCAGCATCATGATCCGATGGGCAATCCGGAGGACCAGGCCGACCTGGTGGCTGACGATCACCATCGTCGTTCCGAGACCGCTGTTGATCCCCCGGATCAGCGTTTCCAGCTCCGCCGAGTTGATCGGATCGAGACCCGCCGAAGGTTCGTCGAAGAAGAGAATCTGCGGATCCAGGACCATCGCCCGGGCAAGGGCGCCGCGTTTCCTCATGCCGCCCGACAATTCCGCGGGATAGTGGTTCTCATACCCGTGCAAATTCACCATCCCCAGCTTCATCCGGACGATCAGATTCACGGTTTCGCCGGAGATCCCCGTGAACCCCGAAAGCGGCAGCGCCACGTTCTCCCCCAGCGTCATCGATCCGAGGAGGGCATCCGACTGGAAAAGTACGCCGATTCCTCTCCGGATCCGGTTGAGGCTTTCATCATCGACGACGGCGATATCGTCGCCGCCGACAATCACCCGCCCGGCCTTCGGCCGAATGAGTCCGATCATCTGTTTGAGAAGCGTCGATTTTCCACAGCCGCTTCCCCCGACAATACAGAGGATCTCCCCGCGCAGGACACTGAGGTTCACATTTTCGAGAATCGTCGTCTCGCCGAAGCCGGCCGTCAGATCCTCCACGACAATGACCGTATCCATCGAACCGCGACGCGTATCCCGAGTTTCTTCCATCGATTTTCCCGCCTTCAGATATAGTGCAAAACCACGGCGAATGCCGAATCCACGACCACGATCAGCAGGATCGCCGTGACCACGGCCGATGTGGTTGCCGCACCCACCTCCTCCACGCCGCCGCGCACCTGAAATCCGCGTTGACATCCGATCCAGGCGATGATGCATGCGAAGGCCGCGGCCTTGATCAGGCTCGCATTGAGATAAAATACCGTGATGCTTCTCCGGCTCGCCTCGAGATAGGTATAGGCCGTAAGATCGAGTCCCGCGACCCCGACGATCATCCCGCCCAGGATCCCGAAAAGATCCGCGTACAGCGTGAGCAGCGGCAGGACGATGATCGTTGCGATCATTTTGGGAACGACCAGAAATCGGATCGGGTCGAAACCCATCGTGATGAGCGCGTCCACCTCGTCATTGACCCTCATTGTTCCGATCTCCGCGGCGAAAGCGGATGCCGACCGGCCGGCCACCAGGATCGCGGTCATGATCGGGCCGAGTTCCCGGACGATGGCCACCGCCACCAGCGATGCCACGTAGACGTTCGCCCCGAACTGCTTCAACTGGAGCGAGGACATGAACGCGATGATCAGCCCCATCAGGACGCTGATCAGTCCGACAATGGGAAGACCCTCCGCCCCCACGCGTCGCATGTAGAAAAAAACATCTTCCAGGCGGAGTTCCCGGGGCCGGCGGATCAGATAGAGCATGGCCCGAATCAGATCCCCCAGAAAGGCCATCATCGCGAAGAAGTCCCGAGAAATCTTGACCCCGGCCGATCCGAGCGCTTCCATGATGCCGGTCGGACCGCTTCTGGCGCGGAGAGCGGGCCGTGTCAGACCTTCCCGGTCTATCAGCCCCATGATCCGGCTGATTTCCTCCGGAACGCGAACCAGCGTGACGGGAATACCCGCTTTTCGGGCGGAATCCTCCAGGCGAAACAGCGTCAGCACGCCCCCGCCGTCCATGTAGGAAACCCCCGCAAGATCAATCCGGACGGTTGACGATTCCCGTCCGGTTAAGGCAGCCTCCAGCTCGGAAAACAGGCGATCCGCATCGGTGAGCGTAATCCGTCCCCGAAGGAAAAGGGTCAACACATCGCCGTTGTCCGCGTCCGTTCGAACGTCATAATTCAGCTTCGCTTTCCTGTCGTGGATGACCCTATCCGATTCGGCCAAGGCTATTGCACCCTCTGTTTCCATTCACTGATCCGCTGCAACGCATCGAGCGGCGTCAAATTCAGCGGATCGAGCCCACGGATTTCTTCAAGTATCGCATCATTTTCTCCGGTGAACAGATTGAGTTGATTGATATTCTGTCGATCAGCCCTCTTGCCCCGGGCGATCTTCGGCATTCCGGCCTCGTCGAGTTCTCCCTTTTCGAGATTGCGAAGAATCTCCTTCGCGCGGACAATCACCTCGGCCGGAACCCCGGCGAGACGCGCCACCTGAATGCCGTAACTCCGGTTGGTCCCCCCATCCATGATTTTCCGCAGAAAAATGATTTTCTCGCCCCATTCCCGGACAGCGATATTGAAATTCCGAACCCCCTCTTTCGTCACGGAGAGCTCCGTCAACTCGTGATAGTGGGTGGCAAAAAGCGTCTTCGCCCCCAGCGACGGGGCGTCGTGAATGTATTCCGCCGTCGCCCAGGCGATGCTGAGACCGTCGAAGGTGCTCGTCCCCCGCCCGACCTCGTCCAGGACGATCAGACTCTTTTTCGTGGCATGGCGGAGAATTTCCGCAACCTCGTTCATCTCCACCATGAAGGTGCTCTGTCCCCGGGAGAGGCTGTCCGACGCGCCGATCCGGGTAAAGATCCGGTCGACCACGCCGATCCGCGCCTGCGCCGCCGGAACGAAACTTCCCATCTGGGCCATCAGTACGATCAGGGCGACCTGTCGGATGTAGGTCGATTTGCCGGCCATGTTGGGGCCGGTAATGATCAGGAAACGGTTTTTCCCCGAATCGAGAAGGACATCGTTGGGAACGAAGCCGTTTCCGCCGGTCTGGCGTTCCACCACCGGATGACGGCCGTCCGTGATCACAACGGCGTCCTCCGCATCGACCGTCGGGCAACAGTAATGATACCGTTCGGCCACCTCGGCCAGGGAAGCAACGGCATCGAGATCGGCAATGCTCGCCGCCGTCTGCTGGATTCGGCGGATTTCCGCCGCGATCCGCTCCCGAATCTCGACGAAGAGATCATATTCCCTGGCCTGTCGCCGCTCCTCCGCGTGCAGAACGGTCTCCTCGTACTTTTTCAGTTCTTCGTTGATGTACCGCTCCGCGTTGACCAGGGTCTGTTTCCGGATGTAATCCGCGGGGACCAGATGCGCGTTCGCCTTCGTGACCTCGAGGTAGTACCCGAAGACGCTGTTGAAGCCGACCTTCAGGGAGTGAATGCCCGTGCGCTCTTTCTCCTTCGCTTCCAGCGCGGCGATCCATTGCCTGCCGTCCCGCATGACGGTGATCAGTCGGTCCAGCTCCGCGTCGTAACCTTCCCGGATGATTCCTCCTTCCCGGAGCGTAAGCGGCGGATCATCCACAATCGCATCTTCAAGCAGCCCCCGCAGGTCCGGCATCTCGTGGATGCCGTCGTAAATCATCCGTAAACATGGGGCCTCGCATCCCGAGATCGACTCGCGAAGCCGCGGCAGAACCCGCAGCGAGCCGCGGAGCGCGGCCAGATCCCGACCGTTTGCAAGCCCGACGGCGATCCGGCTTCCCAGCCGCTCCAGGTCGTAGACGGATTTCAGAATTTCCCGGAGCGACTCCCGGAGGAGATGTCCCTCCCGGATCTCGGAAACGGCGGCGAGCCGCTCCCGGATTCGGTCCGGATCGCGGAGTGGATGATTCAGCCACCAGCGGAGCCTCCGCCCTCCGAGGGAGGTGACCGTCTGGTCGAGTACCTGAAACAGAGAACCGCTCTTTTTCCCATCGGCAATCGTGCTGAAAAGTTCGAGATTCCTTTTGGCAACCTCGTCCAGCAGCAGATGATTCCCGCTTCCATGGCGGATCATCCGGTTGATGTGGACAAGGCGGTCCTTCTGCGTTTCCGCCATATAGACGAGAATGGCGGCGGCGGCGGCGGCTGTCGCCGGATGGGATTCGAGATCCATCCCCGTTAGCGCTTCCGCCGAAAAATGGTTGCGCAGCATGTCCGTTGCGGCGGCCGGTTCAAAACGGTCCGGCGGCAGACGGTTGATCAGGCAAGCATCCCTCTCCCGCGCCACGGTCCTAAGCAGGTCGTCGTCGTGAAAATCTTCCGCAACCAGGATTTCACGGATCGGAAGCCCCGCCGTCTCCGCCAGGAAAAACTCCCGCTCCTCCGCTTCGGCAACGCGGAATTCTCCGGTGGAGATGTCGACAAAGGCCAGAGCGAAGCATCCGCCCAGGACGGTCAGCGCCGCGAGATAGTTGTTCTCCTTGGCGTCGAGATTCTCGGTGTCCAGGACCAGGCCCGGGGTGACGATGCGGGTCACCTCCCGCTTCACCACCCCCTTTGCGAGTTTCGGATCCTCCATCTGCTCGCAGATGGCCACCTTGAACCCTTTTTCAATCAGCTTCGCGATGTAGGAGGATGCCGCATGGTACGGGAAGCCGCAAAGCGGAATGGCATCCTCCCGATTTTTGTTTCGCGACGTCAGTGTGATCTCGAGCACCCGTGACGCGGTCACGGCATCCTCGAAAAACATCTCGTAGAAGTCGCCCATCCGGAAAAAGAGGATACAGTCGGGGTAGCGTTCCTTGACCTCCATGTACTGCCGCATGGCCGGGGTCAGATCGCTTACTCCCATCGGCCTCCCCTCTGTTTCAGATCGATGACGTCCGTCGTCTCCACCCTGCCCGTCGACCCGATAAATCGGTTGAGCAGCCAGCTCGTGAAACCAATGATCAATGCACCGAGAACGGCGGTCCAGAATCCCAGAACGTCGAAGCCGGGAATAATCGCGGAAACGAGTAACAGCAGCAGCGCATTAATGACAAATGTGAAAAGCCCAAGGGTCAGGATGTTGAGGGGCAGCGTCAGCAGGATCAACAGCGGGCGCAGAACCGCGTTGAAGATCCCCAGCAGCGCCGCGGCCAGAATCGCCGGGGAAAAACCGCTTACCCTGATTCCGTCCAGAAGCCAGGATGCGGCCAACACGGCCGCCGTCAAGATCAGCCAGCGCAGCAGGACACCCCTCATTGCAATCCTCCGATCATCACCCCTCACGCAAAGGTCTTGAACTTCTCTTTTCCGGCGCCGCAAACCGGGCAAGTTTCCGGCAAGACGCCGTCGGCCACGTATCCGCAGACCAGGCAAACATGGTAGGTCGTTTCCCGCTCCTCAAGCATGTGGTTCATCGCTTCCTTGTAGAGCTTCGCGTGGGTCTCCTCGACATCACGGCTCTGGCTGAAATGAAGCGCCGCCGCCCGGTCTCCCTCCGCCTCGGCCTCCTTGACAAACCGGCCGTACGCAACCTCCGCAATCCCCTGCTCCGCGCGGAAGCTTTCCGCGAGATTTTCCTCGGTCGTCTTGATCTCCTTCAGCACGCGGAGCGCCCTCGCCCCGTGTATCTCTTCGGACCAAGCCACCACGCGAAAAAGTTTCGCGATCTGCGGATATCCCTCCTCTTCCGCCTTTTCCGCGAACACTTTCAGTCGCAGGGCCGCCTTGGCCTCGCCTGTATAGGCCTGCTGCAGCGCTTCCCTCGTTCTCCCCATGTTGATTCTCCCTTTGAAAACCCTCGTCTCTATTCGGGCGTGAATTCATCCTTGCCGGCGCCGCAGATCGGGCAGACCCAATCTTCGGGAAGCTTTTCAAAGGGCACGCCCGGTTCAATCCCGGCATCGGGGTCGCCCACCGCCGGATCATAAACATAACCGCAGATATTACATACGTATTTTCCCATAATTCCCCCTCTCTTGAATAGAATTCTCCTCGAACGGAAACGTTTACCTGCCCTCTGTTACAGGCGCGACAGAACCTGTCCGCCCATCCCTTTCCCGAGTTCATAACATCGCGTGAGCGCCGCGGCATCCGGCACGTTCTTGATCCGTATCCCCTCCCCCGCCTTCTCCAATTTCATCTCCGCCAGAATCTCCTCGATCTCCTTCACCGCTTCTCCGCTCCATCCGTAGGAGCCGAACGCGGCGGCAATCATGTTCTTCGGCTTTAATCCCTTCAGGTATGTCAGGATGTCCGCGATGTTCGGGAGGATGTGGTTGTTGAGCGTCGGCGAACCGATGGCGAGCGCCCCGGCGCCGAGGAGTTCGTAAACCACGTCGCTCCGGTGCACCTCGTCCATCGACATCACCTTGACGCGAAGCCCGCCCGCCGCAAGCCCTTCGCTGACCGCCCGGGCCATCATTTCCGTACTGTGCCACATCGTCGCATAGACCACGACCGCCCTGGCCTCCGGCTTTTGCGCGGCCCATTTCACATAGCTGTCGATGATGCCGCCGGTTTCCTTCCGCCAGATCGGACCGTGGTCCGGGGCGATGATCTTGAAGGAAAGCTTCGCGGCGGAGACCTTCTCGATGAGCTTCAGCACCAGAGGCGAGAACGGCAGGATGATGTTCGCGTAGTAGGTCGCCGCCTCGTAGGCCAGAATCGCCGGATCGCACTCGTCGGCAAACCTCTCCAGCGACGCATAATGCATCCCGAAGGCATCCTGGGAAAAGAGAAGTTGCTCCTCGTTGAGATACGAGAACATGCTGTCCGGCCAGTGGAGCATCCTGGTCTCCAGGAAGGTGATGGTCCGGTTGCCGAGGCTGAGGGTCTCTCCATCCTTCACGGGAGTGATCTCTCCGGGCATCGGAAAAAGCTCCCCGAGGGTTTTGGCCCCCACCGCCGATGCGAAGACCTTCTTGGGATTCACCGCCGCAATCACCTGCGGCAGGGAACCGGAGTGGTCCATCTCCGAGTGGTTGGAGACGATGTATTCGATCTTTCCCGGATCAACGACGGAGGCGATGCGGGCCATCATCTCTTCCCGGAACGGGGCCTTCACCGTGTCGATCAGCGTGATCTTGTCCGCAAGCACCAGATAGGCGTTGTAGGTGCTTCCCCGCGCTGTCCGGTAACCGTGAAAGTCCCGGATATTCCAGTCAATGGCCCCGACCCACCAGACATCTTCCGTCACCCGGACGGCCTTGAACGTATTTTTCATCCCATCACCTCGTGTACAAAAAAAATATCCGCCCCGACCGATCTCCGCCATTTTCAGGCGACGGCCGTCTCACCGATTGCGAAGGCGCGGAGATTGGCCTTCACTTTGGCGGCAGGCATTCCCTCGCGGATCACCGTCTCAAACAGTTCCCGGTCGATCGGCAGAACGCCCAGACCGGCGACCGCGCCGATCATCACGATATTTCCCAGAATCGGGTTGCCGAGGCGGATCGCCTCGTCGGTCGCCGACAGGAAGCGCGCCTCCCCCGCCAGCGCCGCCACCGTTTCCCGGATGTCGGTTTCCGACGGATATTCGTCCTCGCCGGTGATCACGCCGACGGGGTAGATCGCCCGCAGATTCACGAGCACCTTCACGGCCGGATTTCCGTAATCCGCAAGGACCCGGATCGCCTCGACCGGTTCCAGCGCGACGATCAGGTCGGCCGTCCCTTTCGGGATCTGCGGGCTCCAGACCGCCGTCGGCGAGACACGGATATGGCTCATGACCGAACCGCCCCGCTGCGACATCCCGAAGGTCTCCCCGATCGTCACCTTGAACCCGGCGCGAACCATCATGTTCGAGAGCACGCGGGAGGCCATGACGTTCCCCTGACCGCCGACGCCCGTAATTATAATATTGTATGGATCTTTTGCCGGTCGCCGCTTCGTCATGTTGCAGGCTCCTCGTTCCGGATCGCCCCCGCCGGGCAGATCGACGCGCAGAATCCGCATCCGGCGCAGATTACCTCGTCGATCTCGGCTTTTTTGCTCTCCCGGTTCCAGAGCAACCCCGGACAGCGGAAGATCCTTGTACAGAGGCGGTTGCAGCCGCAGGCATCCCCGCGGCAGAGCGTCTCGTCCACCCGCACCAGGAACCCCTTCTTCCCCTTCTTCTCCGGCGAGAGCGCGCAGGACTGCTTCAGGATGAGCACCTTGACCCCCGGTTCTTCCAGCAGGCGGTTCAGCGTCTCCCGGGTTCCGGTCAGGTCGAAGGGATCGCCGGTGACGACCGGCGCCCCCATCGCCCCGCAGAGCGCGGCGATATCGACCATCGGGGTCGCCTCCCCCATCGCGTTCACGTCGATCCCAGGGTGTGGCTGGAATCCGGTCATCGCGGTTCCGCTGTTGTCGAGAACGATAAACGTGATATCCGCGCGCTGATGGACGGCGTTGATCAGGGCCGGTATCGCCGCGTGGTAAAAGGTCGAATCGCCGCAAACGGCCAATACGGGCTGCTCCATTCCGAACGACCCCAATTTGCCGAAACCGGAGGCAATGCCCGTCCCGGATCCCATCGAATGGAGGGTCTTGGATGTATGGAACCCGGCGGCGGGAAAGAGAGAGGCCATCGCATAGCAGCCGATATCCCCGCAGACAAATCCTCCCCGATGATCCCGCTGCAGCGCCTCACGGATGCTCCAAAAAGAGGCGCGGTGCGGGCAGCCGGGGCAGAAGGTCTGCTCTCGTTTCGGGACCGAGCCCGTCAACGCCCGCAGTGTCTTCCGATAGGCCGGCGTAACCCCCGGCGGTTCAATCCCCAGAAGCCGTCCGACGGCCGCGGCCACCAGATCGGGATTCAGTTCCCCCGCCGTCGGCAGCGTCCCGTCATTCTTTCCGTGCCATTGTTTGATCCCGATGGCGTGCGCAAGTTCGGCGGCAAGGATTTTGACCTGATCCTCCAGAAACGGAAGCACCTCTTCGACGATCAGTATCTTTTTCGCGGTTAAAAGGCGCTTTTTCAGGAGCTTCGGGGGCACGGGCCAGGTCGTTCCGAGTTTGAGGATGCCCACCCGCTTTCCCGCCTGGAGAAGCGACACGGCCTCCCGACTGTACAGAGTGCAGGCGCTGCTGGTAATGATCAACAGTTCCGGCTTCTTCGGTCCTTCATAACGGTTGAACGGGCTTTTTTCGAACAGGGCGGTCGCCGTCCGGAGCTTCTCTTGCTGGAGACGATGTTTGGCCACAACCGGGGTGCTGATCACCGGGCCGCAATCCGGATCGGAAACGGCCCCGTCGCAGCGGAATCGCGCTTTTGCCGTCAGGATAGGCAGCGGCCCCAGCACGACGTTCCCGCTCGCGTGCGACATCCGGGTCACGCTGCGGACCATCACAACGTTTCGGATCCGTTCTGAAAGCTCAAACGCCCAGCGGGTCAACTCCTTCGCCTCCTGGAAGTCCGCCGGTTCGAGGAGCGGGATCTCCATCAGCCTTGCGAAATGACGGGATTCCCCTTCGTTGACGCTGGAAAGCGCGCCCGGATCGTCACAGGTGACGAGAACCATCCCGCCCCGCGTGCCCGATCCGGTCAGATGGAGCAGAAAATCGGAGGCGACGTTGACCCCGTTCTGCTTCATTACGCAAAGGGAGCGGAGACCCGCAAAGGATGCCGCGGCGGCCACCTCCATCGCCACCTTTTCGTTCGTGGACCATTCGACGTAGAGTTTTCCCGTCTCCGAAAAGCGCGACAGCGTCTCGATGATCTCGGAAGAAGGGGTGCCCGGATAGCCGGCGGCAACCCGAACCCCGGCCTCGAGCGCGCCGCGGGCGATCGCCTCGTTCCCCATCAGCAGAAGCTCGGTCCCTTCCTTCTGTTCCCAATCCAGAGACATCCGGTTCCTCCGTTTGCCGTACTACCCTGCCTGCGTCCGTTTCCTGCGTTCGGATCTCTTCTATGGCGGACGACGGTTTTTCCGCCGATTTGATTTCGGAATCAACCCGCCTGTGTCCGCCGTTCGTCGGCGCCACCCCGTTCTGATGACCGCTCGGCCGCCCTCTTCTTCCCCCGTGAGGCCGCCTTCAATTTCTCGAAATTTCCCGCCGGAACCTCACGAAATTCCAGGACGCCCCGGCGGCGCGCGAGCTTCAAAAGCTCCATCCCCCGGTCCGTGCGGACGATCATCTGATTCCAACCACGCGCCGTCTCCCACCCCTCCGGCAACCTTGCGGATCCCACGGAGAGGTCGCTGAATTCGGCCGTCATGTCGTCACAGGAACGACAGGCCTCGCGAATACAGGGGGTGATTTCATCGAGGGAGAGCCGAACGGTTTCTCCGGACGCATAGACTTCGAGGGTATGATACCGGCTGGGCGGGATGTCCATCCCCGTGACCCGGGCAAGATCCGTTTTTTGTTTCAGCAGAGGGGCCAATTTCCACCAGGACAAAGCCCAACCGCAGAAGAGACCGACCACGAGTTGCAGTTTTTCGATCCCGGCCTCCGCCTCCGAGAGCGGCTGAACTCGCATCTTGGCCAGGGCGAACGCCTGGCACGGCGTCGCCACAACGCCGATCCGCGCCGCATTTCCCCGAACGACCCGGTTGAATTCCGCAATCGTCGGAGAAACGACGAAGCGGCTTCCCGCTCTTTCCGCGACCGCTTCCGGATCCGTAACCGTCACGCTGCGGGGCAGGAGTCCCTCGCCCCGCTCGGCAAGAACGGCGGAATCGACGAGCCCCTCCCGGAGGGCGAGCGCGATGAGCGCGGTCACGGATCCTCCGTGCTGCGCCCGGCGCCGGAGATCTCGATCCGCCGCCCGGGTGATGAAGAATCCTTTTACCGCGCCCAGGTCCGGGGTTAAGTCGTCGGCGTCCTGAAGGCTGCGCCGGATGGCTTCCCGGTCCGCGGGCGTTTGCGGACAGAAGTCGTAGCATCTCCCCTGCGTCAGATCACAGGGGTGGAGAAGAACCGTCCGGTCATGAAAAACGGCCTGATAGGGGCAGAGGTTGACGCAGGCGCCACACCCCGTGCAAAGGCCCTCCCGGAGAACCTGTTCCTCCAGTGCCCTTTGCCCGCCTTCACCGCTCCGCAGCGACGCCGGATCCGCTCCGCGCTCCCCCATGATGCCGCCCCGCCTCCACCATTCCACCGGCCGAGGATCATTTCCGCAACCGGTTTAGCGGTCGCATTCTAACACGAGCCCTGGTTTTTCTGTCAACCCCAAATCCGTCAAAAGGCTTAAAAAATGAAGAAATCGGTTTTTCACTTTTTTCGCAACACTCCTGTTGACAAATGCGTTCTCTTATATTAAGAAGCCTCCTTCAAACCGATGTTCCCCAGTAGCTCAGTCGGTAGAGCAGATGGCTGTTAACCATCGGGCCCGTGGTTCGAGTCCGCGCTGGGGAGCCAATATAAAACGGAACTGGGCACTCTTGGAAGGGAGCTTGTTTACGTTCCAGAACAAAATACACCTGACATGGCGGCATA